>CALBHZ010000229.1 GCA_937892815.1 uncultured archaeon
AAGCAGAAGACGGCATACGAGATGTAGAGAGGTCTCGTGGGCTCGGAGATGTGTATAAGAGACAGCTTTAACATGTTAGATGTACTAAATTTAAACATCATTAGTAAGTATTCGTTTAAGCCCGTACTTTTTAAGGTAGCTTACGACGTTAGAGTAGAGGACCTACCTCTACTCGTAAAATGGGGATGTAGTGGGCTATTACTAGATCCTTCCGGAACAGGCTCGGATCCTTCCCATTATAAGAGATTTATAGAGGAGTTTAAGAGAGCGGTAAAGAGTAGAGAAGGTCCACCCTACCTACCTTCATGGGGATAGGCTTGAAAGCTATACTACTCACTGGAGGTTTAGGAACGAGACTTTATCCATTAACCCTAATAATTCCTAAGCCCCTGCTTATGTTCGGAGATAAAACGATAGCTGGGCATATACTGAACTGGTTAAAGGAAAACGGCGTTAGAGACGTAGTCATCGCGACGTCTAGGAAAAAGGAACTCTTCGAGCTTTTCCTCGGAAAGATAAAGGGAGTGAGGATAGAGTATGTAGAAAGCGAGAAACCGTTAGGAACGGCAGGCCAGCTTAGACATGCGGCTAAAAATATGAAGAACGCCTTTATCGTTGTTTACGGGGACGGAATTATTAAAGCCGATCTACGTAAAATGATAGAATTCCATAGGAGAAATAAGCCTTTAGCTACGATAATGGCTATGCAAGTGGAGGAAAGGTTAAAGTATGGTTATCTGGAGTTCGATGAGAACAATAATTTACTGAAATGGGAGGAGAAACCCGTTAAAAGAGGATGGATTTCCGTAGGCTGTTATATTTTAGAGCCTAGATTTCTGAAATACATTCCGGAGGAGGTATACGGTATGGATGAAGCCTTTAGGAATGCCTTAAGGGCTGGAGAAAAGATCCTAGTATTCAAAGCCGGAGGCAAGTATATAGATTTAGGAGATAGGGATAGCTATTATAAAGCCATCTCTGAGCTTAAGGAAGAGATAGGTAGAATACCATGACCTTTCCCCTAGGAATTTATGAAGAAGAGTACCCAAATAGCCTCCATCCTCTATCTCTTCTATCTCCGATTTTCGATTTGAGATTTGGGTTTAGGACGATACTGTCCAGGTTAAGGGATTTTTTCGGAGATCCCAGATATTTCTTAGTTCCTGAGAGATTCAAACCCTTAATTGAGAAAAGGTTCGGAAAAGACGTTTTTAAATTAGAGGAGAGGATACTGCTCATTAACTCCAGCTTGAGACCGTCTAAGTACAACGTGGTAGCGGAAATAAAAGAAGGTCAAGCCGTATTCCAGGGAGAAAGTTTCGTAGCTTGTAGGGGGAAGATACGGGGAGACTTAAGCAGAAGATCTATGAAGGATCAGGGCTTTGAAATATTAGAGGAAAGAGACCTGCTTATCGAAGGACCTTGGGAGTTGGTAGAAGGTCTCAGAGAAGGATTGAGAGGTACCGGAGTAGTATATGGTAGGAACGTCAAGATTGAGGAACCCGTGTACTTAGACTTAACCGAGGGACCGATACTAATAGCAGACGAAGTTAGAATTGAAGCTTTCACTAGAATATCGGGTCCTGCATATATAGGGAGGAGATCCGCGATACATTCAGCGAGGATTAACCCCTATACCTTCATTGGTGACGTGTGTAGAGTTGGAGGGGAGGTAGAGTTCTCAATTATCGAACCGTACGTAAATAAGGCGCATTTCGGATATATAGGACATTCGTATATATCTTCCTTTACGAATTTAGGAGCAGGAACTACTACTAGCGATTTAAAAAATACGTATGGAACTGTGAGAGTTAAACATTTAGGAAGGAGAGTAGATACAGGACTCGTAAAGCTGGGTTCCTTTATATCACATCACGTTAAAACGTCCATTAATTCATCCATATACTCAGGTAGAAAGATAGGAGCGATGTCTCACGTTCACGGCCTTGTTAACGAGGACGTCCCTCCATTCATGATATATGGGAAAAACGTAGGGCTGGGAGTTAAAGAGCTCCTCCTTGAATCGGCTATAAAAACAGCTGAAAGAATGAAGAGGAGAAGAGGATTAGAGCTATCGAGGGAAGAGGAACATCTAATAAGGATTTCATTTGAAATATCTAAAGCGGAGAGAAATAGTTATATTGAAAGCTCTTAGAGTAAGCAAAAGGTGATCTCATGGCAGATATCGATACATCTTTCGATAGATCTGGAATGTTAAACTATTACAAAGCGTGGCCAGATCAGTTCTCAGCTTATACGGCTACCATCGATATCCCTCCAATTGGAACGTTCGATCACGTTTTAATTACTGGAAAGGGCGCGTCCTTGGTTCCTTCGCTCTTCATCTACTCCGTGTTAATGCCGGATGTGCCGAAAGGGCTAGAGATATTCAAAGGGCTAGAACCTCCGAGGCCAGAACAAGACACGCTGTTTATAGCCGTTAGTTTAGGAGGAGACACCCTAGAGGTCGTATACGCTCTAAAGAAGGCGTTAGAGAAAGGATACGATGCCATCGCCTTAACTGGAGGAGGGTTATTGGAGAAGGCCGCTAAAAAGTGGAACGTCCCTTTACTAAGAATGCCTAAAGCTCCAACATCTCGCCTAGGCTTTCCAGTTATAACTTTAGCCGTAGCCTCGACCCTAGATAAAGCGCTGGGATTAAGAACTTCTGAAATATTGCATAGGGCTTTCGAAGAGCTGAGAGGATATCTTGAACCGTCTTATGAGGAGGCGAAGGCCTTAGCAAGGTGGATGAACGATGCGCAGAACTTAGTCGTCTATCACTCCGCTCATCAAGAAGTTATATCGTTGAGGTTAAAGTACCTGTTAAGCGAGAACGCTAAGCTAAGAAGCTATCATGAAGATATAATGGATGTTATACATAATGGGATAGGATGTTGGGAGTATGAATATGGATCTAAGCTGATAATTCTCAGAGATCCCCTCGATCACGAAATAATTTCAAGTAGATTCGATATAGTAAAGGACGTCCTAACTTCCTTAAACTTTAAGGTTAGGGAAATACCGATCTATCAAGGGGATAGAGCTGTCTTTTTGCTTAGGAGGTTATACACCTTAGACCTCGCTACCGTTTATTTGGGCCTTTTAAGGAGAAGCGATCCCTCCATAGTTAGAACTCAAAGCATTGCTAGACAAAAGATGAAGGAATCTAGCTACTTTAGGAAGCTTGAAGAGGAGGTAAGCTCCTGACCTTCGGTGGTAGTTATGGTTTGTGTTTTCTGTAGGATAATTGAAGGGAAGGAGAGATCTTGGAAGCTATATGAAAACGATGGTCTTATAGTAATATTAGACAAGTATCCGGTTACAAGAGGCCATTCGTTAGTCATCCCAAAAACGCATTACGAAAGCATAACTTCCATGCCTTTAAGCCTTTCAGCTAAGCTATTTTGCTACGCTTCTTCCCTCGCATCAACGTTTGAAAAGCTAGGTGCTAAGGGAGTGAATATACTAACTAATTCCGGAAGCTTAGCCGGACAGGCTATCTTCCACGCGCACATCCATGTAATCCCTAGATGGAGAACGGAGGATCATGTAGCGTACACGGGTTACTTTGGTAGGAGCGTAATAAAAGAACCGGATAATGTGCTAAACTGGCTTAAACCGTACGTTGAAGATGCTCTGGCGAATGCGAAACGAAGCTGTCCCTAACCTAACTAACGTTACTGGTGTTCAATTAAGCCATAGGAGAACAGCTAAAATAAAAAATAAAAGAGATGAAGGCTATGAGAAAGGCCGTGCAGTTTAAGAAGGTAGATGAAAAAGTGGTTAAGGAGATTTACCCTACAAGGAAAAAGTTCTCTAGGAAGGGTCAAAACGGCAGGGTGTTGGTGGTAGGAGGAAGCTGGCTATATCACGGAGCTCCGGTTTTAGCGTCTTTAGCGGCCCAAAGAACGGGAATAGACCTCTTATACTTAGCCGTTCCCAAACCCCTAGTCCCCTCGGTTAGAGCAATTTCTCCAGATCTCATAGTTATCCCTTTACCAGATTTCAAGTTTACTAAGGGATCCGCTAGGAGGCTAATTAAAAAGATGCCTGAGGTCGATTCAATTTTACTAGGACCTGGTATGGGAAGGGAGGCTTTAGAGGGATTAAAGATATTTCTACAGGAGTTGAAGGATAGCTCGCATAGTTACACTCTAGACGCCGATGCTTTAAGGCCTGAATTAATTCCCTTAGTTAGAGGAAAGGCCATAATCACTCCTCATACTGGAGAATTTAAGAGGCTTTTCAAAGAAGATCTATCTAACTTAGACTTCACGGAGAGGGCTGAGAAGGTCATAAAAAAGGCGAAAGAGGAAGATGTAACGATATTATTGAAAGGCCCTATCGATGTAATATCTAATGGAGAAGAGGTGTATGCAAATGAAACGGGAAATTCTGGAATGAGTACAGGGGGAACAGGGGATGTTTTATCTGGCATGACGGTTGCCTTTCAATCTAAACACATACCACACATACATGCAGCTATACTTGCAGCGTACTTTAATGGCCTAGCTGGGGATAGGGCTAAGGAGAAATACGGTTTCCACTTTACGGCAAGCATGGTAATCGATGAAATACCCTTTGTTATGAAAGAGTTCGATAGAGAAGAATGAAAGAGGAGTGGGTTAAAATCCAGGGGATACTTGAGGAAATAGTTGATGTTTATGAAATAGGTAATAGATTACTATCCTTTGGAAAATCTGAAGAGCTGAGGAGAGAGGCTCTTAAGGATTTATCTGGAGAGGGATTGCTTCTAGATGTAGGATGCGGACCTGGGAACATGGCCTTAGCGGCTCTGTCTAAGGGATGGAAGGGAGAGATCGTTATGCTTGATCCCCTTTTACCGATGCTTCGTCGAGCTAAGAGAATAGGAAATGTTAACTTAATACAGGCAATAGCGGAGTACTTACCCATTAGAAGCACATGTATAGATGTATGGATCGCGGGCTTTTCGTTTAGAGATTTCATAGACAGGGAAAGGAGCTTAAAAGAGCTTGCTAGGGCCTTAAAGAAAGATGGCAAAGGCTATCTGTTAGATCTAGCTAAACCCGACAACATCGCTAAGAGAGTCATCATCTTCATCTACTGGGCCCTTTCTCCCATCCTCACCTTTCTTAAGCTGGGTAAAATAGGCCTTAAGTATAGGGGTATTTTAACAACTTATAGAAAGCTACCTACCAATAGCAAACTCTTAAGCTTGTTTAAGGAGGTATTCAGGGAAGTAAGCTACTTTACTAAATTCTTAGAGGGTGTAGTAGTGATTAAGGTTAAAGGCCCAAGGATTTACGTAGAAGATCGAATAGCTTCTTCTTATCGACGACTCCCTTAACTTCCTTTAAGGCTAAACCCATTAAATAGTTCAAGGCTTTAGGATTCTTCTTGACATCCTTCACCACTTTAGGATTCCTTTCTATAACCTTCTTTACGATACCTTCTAAGTCGGCCTCTCTAAGAGCGGCAACTTTACGATAGATCACTTCCCTTCCGTGCAGCCAGTTATCCAACAGCCTTAGTATCTCATCTCTATCTAGTCCATCTCTCTTTGCCTCGGCTACGATCAACAGCCCTTTCGTATCGCTAGGAAGCTCTATCTCCCGTCTCTTCATCAAAAATGGAACTTCATTAGCCAATAGGCTAGCGAGATGTCTAGCCAAATCAGGCCTGTCTTTAACGCTCCTATTGAATAAAGCTCTAAGCCTTCTATCTCTCGCTATTCTCTCCGCTACTACCTCTTCTATCCCGTATTTTTTAACATAGTCCCTTACAACTTCTTCGATAGGCTTAATGATACCCTCTATTCTTTCCAGAACATCCTTTCCTATAGTTAACGGAGGCAAATCCGGCTCTGGAAAGTACCTATAATCTTCTTCCATCTCCTTCTTTCTCAAAGACGTAGTTATTCTCCTTCTTTCATCCCAGTGCCTAGTTTCTCTTTCTACCTTAATTCCCCTCTTTATTAGGTTACGTTGTCTGGTTATTTCGTAACTTAAAGCTTTTTCCACCGCTGAAAAGCCCGTTATATTCTTCACCTCCACCCTCGCTCCCTCCATTAAGGATATATTTGCATCACATCTAATAGCTCCCTCATACTCTCCAACTGGAACTCCGAGCTCCTCAAGGATACCTGATAGCTTCTCTAAGAACTCCCTAGCTTCCCTAGGCTCTCTTATATCAGGCTCCGTAACTATTTCGATAAGGGCAATCCCGTGTCTATTGTAATCGATTAAGGAATACCTTGCTTCTTGAATACCCGCTTCATAATATATTCGACCAGGATCTTCCTCAAGCTGTATCCTCCTAATCCTCACCTTTCTTCCATTACTTAACTTCAAGTAACCTCCTGTAGCAAAGGGTATCCCCCCAGCTTTATCGTATTGTGTGATTTGGAAGTTTTTCGCTAAATCTGGATAAAAGTAGTTCTTTCTAAAGAAGTAGGAAATGTTGCTTATGTTCGCGGATAGAGCCTTCGCCACTTTAATTGCTTCTTCAATGGCTTTCTCGTTCAATACGGGAAGCGTTCCCGGAAGCCCCATACAAATGGGACATACGTTAGTATTTGGGGGCTTTCCTCTATAATCCGCTGAGCAAGAACAAAATAGCTTTGTCTTTAGGCTGACTAATTGAACGTGGATTTCCAGCCCTATCTTAACGTGGCTCAAAGATCTACCACCTCAAGCTCTCCAGCTTTTTCCTCAAATCTCTTCGCTAATCCAAATAGCTTTTCTTCTTCAAATTCATCTGCTATGAACTGTATGCCAACTGGCAGCCCATCCGCTAATCCGATTGGCAAGGAAATAGCGGGAACCCCGGCTAAATTTGCCGGTACGGTCAAAGCATCTGAAAGGTACACGTACAAAGGATCGTCTAACTTCTCCCCTATTCTCCAAGGTAGAACAGGCATTGTTGGTATCGCAACATAGTCATACTTCTTTAATAGCTTCTTTAACCCATCTCTTATCCTCCTCCTTACCTTAACGGCTTTTACGTAATACTCCTCGAAAAATCCAGCCGATAGCGTGTAAGCGCCTAACATGATCCTTACCTTTACCTCCTTTCCGAAGAGTTTTCTAACCTCCTTATACGCATCCCTCCAATTTAAGTTCGTTCTACAATCTACACCAAACCTCACGCCATCATATCTAGCTAAGTTCGAACTAGCCTCTGAACACGCTATAACGTAGTAAGCTGGAAGGGCTAGATCTATGCCTTCAAGTTTTACCTCATTTACCTCAGCTCCTATTTCACTAATGTAGTTAATTCCTCTTTCAAACATCTTCTTAACAGGCTCGTCTACCCTAGACACTAAATCGGTTAAGACAGCTACCTTAACTCCTTTAGCTTCAAAATCGCTAATTCTTTCAATGCTTAAAGGAGGGGAAGGAAGGGATGTAGAATCCTTTTCATCTTCTCCGTAGATAATTGAATATAAATAAGCCGTATCTAAGACGTTTTTACCCATAGGGCCTATTTGCTCTAAGCTATTAGCGTAAGCTATGAGGCCGAACCTGCTCACGGCTCCATACGTAGGCTTCAATCCTACGATGCCCGTGAAGCTCGCTGGGGCTCTTATAGATCCTCCCGTATCGCTTCCTAAAGCCAGCGGAGCTAAACCTGCCGCTATGGCCGCAGCGCTTCCGCTGCTGGATCCTCCCGGAACTCTATTTAGATCTCTAGGGTTTTTTGTCGGCCCAAATCCGCTATTCTCTCCAGAGCTACCCATAGCGAATTCGTCCATATTCGTCTTACCGATGATTATGCCTCCCTCTCTCTTTATCCTACTAATAACCTCAGCATCATAAGGAGGGATATAGTTCTCAAGTATACGAGACGCACAGGTAGTTCTAATACCCTTAGTAGTTATATTGTCCTTTACGGCTATCGGTAATCCGGCTAATCTCCCCTTCCTCCCATTTTTATCTACTTTTTTCGCCTCCTCAACGGCCTTTTCATTTAAAGTTATAAACGAGTTTAATATTCGATCGACCTTCTTAATCTTATCTAAAAAGTACGCTGAAATCTCCTCGCTAGTAATTGAGCCGCTTTTAAGCTCCTCGATTAACCTAATAGCGCTTAACTTCTCCCACTTCATATCGTCTTCGGACCTTTTACATATCTACCCTTCACCTTAGGCACTATCGAGAGGAGCTCCTCTACATTAAAAGCTCTAGGCTCATCCTTCCTAAGCTTAAGCCTTAAGGTAGGGAGGAACGGAGGCTCCTCTCCTACTTCAACGCTTTCAAGCTTCTTTAAAATGCTCTTTAAAGCTTTGAGCCTTTTAGCTACCTCCCTCCTCTCCTCTCTAGTTAGCTCTAGGAGGACTAGATCTGCAAGATATTCAAGCTCGCCCTTCAAGGTATCAACCTCCTAACATCCCTTGGATAGAGAACAACTTCCCTTATGTTATTAACCCCCGTTATTACCATCATAAATCTATCTATTCCTAACCCAAAGCCGGCGTGAGGAGGCATGCCATAATCGAATACTCTTAAATGATAATCAAATCCCTTGGGCTTAAGGCCTTGTTCTTTTAACCTCTTCACTAACAGGCTTTTCCTATGTATCCTCGTTCCTCCACTGCTTAATTCCAGATCCTTATACATTAAATCGAAAGATTCAGAAAGCCTTCCCTTAGGCATTATATAAAAGGGTTTTAAGCTTAAAGGCCAATCAGTAATGAAATAATATCCGTTCATCTCGCTTCCCAAAACTTCTAGTTCTTTAGTTCCTAAATCATCCCCCCAATTTACCTCTATCCCTTTTCCTTGTAAAATTTCAATAGCTTGATCGTACGTTATTCTAGGAATCGGCCCTTCCGGTATTTCTAGCTCGTATCTTAAATCTTTCAACTCCTCTTTTCCTTCGTTAGCTATTTCAGTTAAAACGTATTTCACTAACTCTTCTAGTAAATCCATTATCTCTCTATAATCGACGAAGGCTTGCTCCACGTCTAAGCTAAACGCCTCGCTTAAATGCCTTAAAGTCCTAAACGGCTCCGCTCTAAATATAGGACCTATCTCAAATACCTTTTCAAACGCCATTATAAGCTGTTCTTTGTAAAGCTGAGGGCTTTGAGCTAAAAAGGCCTCTTTATCATAATACATAATGGGAAACAAAGCGGCTCCTCCTTCGGTAGCGGAGGAAATAATCTTTGAAGTCTGTACTTCAATAAAGCCCCTTTTGGATAGGAACTCTCTACACGACTTCAAGAGAAGATGTCTAAGCTTAAAAATGGCCATTGCTTTAACCCTTCTCAAATCTACCGCTCTAATATCTAACCTCTTGTCTATGCTTGGAAGATTACCTCCGTATACGTGAAAGGGCGGTATTTTCTTTGCAGGACTCACGATTCGTATTTTAGTGGGATAAATTTCGTATCCACGTGGAGCTTTTTCGGTCAAATGAATAGTGCCCTCTACTATAAGACTCGAGTGCTCCCTTATCTTCTCGGCTTTCTCTAAAAGCCTCTTATTATCTCCTTTAATAGTTACCTGCAGCTCTTTTCCCGATTCGAATAAAACTAAGAAGGCTATATCTCCTTGAACTCTTTTACTAGCTAACCATCCACCCGCTACTACCCTTCCTCCCTCCTTTAACCCTTCCTTTAGCTTTAACATCCACCGCTTACCACAGAATTCTATCCCTTTTAGCTTTATGTTTAAAGAAAGGCTTAAATCCGCATCTTTACTCAGGATAAAAAGGTGATTAAAGGATGGGCGGAGTGAAGAAGAAGCCACTAAGCGCGATAGAGAAGGCCCAGAGGAGGAGGGAGGAGGAAGAGAAGAGGAAGAGGAAGGGGGCAGCGGCCACTACTGCTAAAGCTAAGGAGCAGACTCAGGTGGATCTATCGTTATCTGATGATGAGATAATTAAACAGATAGCTCCCCTCAAAGCTGTGACTATATACAGCGTAGCTAGGATGTTTAATATTAAGGCAAGCGTTGCTAATCAAATAATAAGGAGCTTAGTTGAGAAAGGCAAACTTGAGAAGGTAGGAGGGTTTAGTGGGCATTACGTTTACAAGGTAGTAGGAGCTTAAGCCTCAATTACAAGCGTAACGTAATCTCCTCTTTTTACATCGGACAACTTCTCGATCTCTTCAGTTCTACCTATAAAGCTCATAGGCCTATTAACGTTGGCATCTCTAGCAAAAAACCAGATGCTCGCATTAATAGGTAGGAAGGCTATATCTCCTGCTGAAAAGCTCCTCCTCGATTTCTCCAACCCCGCTCTAACGTTTGTAAGCATCATGAATCCATGTTCATGTAGAACGGCCCAGCCTTCAAACGTCCCGACCTTCATCATAGCCCTTACCGTGTAAGGAGCTATATGCCTATAGAGCTCTCCCTTTATCTCAAATTTATTCCTCACCCTAATAGTAATGGGAACCCTAGCCGTAGACAATCTAGTATTGTAATTGATGTAGAGCAGATATATCTTTTCCTCTCTGAATAATAACTTTTAAATAACGATCAAGAGGAATTTTCGAGCAAAGAATTGGCAAACAGTACAAGAGCTAAGAAAAGGGGACAATTAGAGATACCTAATAAGGATCTGTATCGATTGGCCGAGAAGTTAGGTACGCCCTATTACATAATCGATGAAAGGACATTAAAGGAGAAGCTCAACGATCTCAGAAAGGCCTACTCCAAGTTCGAGGGAGACGTCATAATCGCTTACTCTATTAAAGCCAACTTCAACCCCTTTCTCTTAAAGGTGTTTATAGAGAACGGCACGTGGTTTGACGTTACCTCTCCCGAAGAGCTTTACTTCCTAAAAGAATCGGGAGGAGACCCAAGTAAGGTAGTGTATACAAGTGTAACTGAGGGAAGGGGTGAATACTCAACAATTCTCAAAGAAGGAGTAGAGTACGTAGTCGTGAGCTCCTACCAAGGCCTTTTGCATTTGATTGAAGCTTCCATGGAGGCTAAGGTTAATCCCAAAGTCATGATAAGGGTACATCCGGAGGTACATGTTAAAGCAGAGATAAAGTCCTCCTACGGAAAGTTCGGCGTACCGTTTAACGGACCCTCTTTAGATACCGCTACTAACTTACTACGTTTAATATATAGTGAAAGCAGCTTAAATTTCGTAGGCTTCCACTTCCACTTAGGATCTCAAATTGAAGATCCTAAATGCTTCGAACACGCTTTAGAAAAGCTTGAAAAGTTCGTAAGTAGGATGAAAAAGGAGATTCCACACCTAAATGTGGAGATATTAGATGTGGGCGGAGGTATTCCCGTATATTACGGAATGGAGGTGCCTTCTCCTACAGATATAGCTAGCAAGGTGGTAACGAGATTAAATTGCTTGAGAAGGAAACTAAACATGAACTTCGACTTAATAGTTGAGAGCGGTAGGTATTTATCTGCGGAAGCCTCTTTTCTGGTCTCAAGGGTTATAAATGTAAAGATTTACGGTAGGAGAAAGTTCGTCTTCCTAGATACGGGCTATCATCAATTACTAGATTCCGCCTTAGTAAGGCAAGTGTACCCAGTGGAGGTCGTTCCTAAAGGAGAGAAGGATGGCTACAAGGTAGTTTTAGTCGGAAGGCTTTGTGACGACATAGATATATTCCCGCTAGGACCTGAAACAGAATTAAATGGCGTTGAGGTAGGAAAGTTAGTTGTTTTTAAGAACGTCGGAGCTTACTCTCTAGTATTCAACATGCCCTTTCACTCTCAAGTTAAGCCCGCCGTAGTTTTTAGAAGGGAAAATGGGGAGTACGTATTAGCTAGGAGAAGAGAAAGTTTAAAAGAACTGTTCTTAGAAGAAGGAGGAGATCTGTTAAGAAATTTCAAGAAACTCTAACTATCTTGTATCTTTTTATCTCCTCCTTTCCATATACTCCCCAGCTACCGTTTCTCCACCTTACCTGTATGTAAGGTCTTCCCTCAATGTATATAATATCTTCCACCACTCCTTCGACATTCCTCTCAGTCCTAACTTTCGTTCCTATAGGGAAAGCCTCTTCTATTGAACTCATATCATTACGTTTGAAATAAGATATTTAAAAATCATTCCGCCTTCATGAATTCGATAGCTTGTTTGAGAACGTCGATCCCTCTAATCGTTCCTATGCTACCTCTCTCGGCCTCCCTTTCCGTAAATCTAGATGTGCCATCGCTTTTAATCCAAGATGCGCTGTAAATTACTGGAACCGGATCATCGCTGTGCGCCTTTAAAGCGCAAGGTGTCGCGTGATCGGACGAAACTACTACTAAGATCTTTTCGGACCAAACCTCACTTATGAGAGGCTTAAAGAACTCTTTATCTATACGTTCTATAACCTCTTTCTTAAGGATAGCTTTACCATCGTGTCCAGGTTCGTCTGGTCCTTTAATATGAACGTATACGGCATCGTAATCTTCAAGGGCTCTCTTCACTATATCCACTTTATCTCTGTAATCGTCTATAGCCTTGGATCTTATTGCCTTCATTCCCACTATCCTACCTATTCCTAACTCAACGGGCATATCGGCGATGATTGCGAAGTTCAGCCCATACTTCTCGAACATCGTAGGCAGTTTAGGCAACGTATCGCTAGCGTCCCTCATCAAGAGTATGTTCGCTGGAAGCCTTCCCTCCTTCATTCTCTTTTTGTTAACTGGGTGATCTTTTAGAACCTCGAAAGCCTGCCTTGTAAATTCGTTTACAATTTTGGCTGATACTCTAGATTTAGGGTCATCATCTAAAGGTAAGGCTTTTTCAACCTTCATTTTTCCGGCGACCTTTACCACGCCCATTCCCCCAATTCTCTTATAAGCTGGATCGGTATTTGAAATATTAGCGGAAAGCCCTCCCTCTCTTCTAAACCTAACAACCGCTCTATGGGCTACCGTGTGAATAGCGCTTATCTCTACGCCTTCAATTTTAACTCGCTCATTTATAGCCCTAATGAGCTCCTTAGCTTCCTCATCTCTAATATCTCTCCCTGCCCTCCTATCTATTACGTTTAGCTCTTCATCAACCGTTGCGAAATTAGCCCTTAAAGCTAGATCTCCATCTTTAAAATCCATGCCCGCTCCAATAGCCTCAACAACACCTCTACCCATGTATCCCTTCTCCTCAAACTCATATCCGAGCATACAGAAAACCGCTATATCCGATTCTGGTGCTATCCCTTTTCCTACCGTATAGACCAAACCGCTTTTGCTCATGCTGGCTAGCTTATCTAAATTTGGGGTTTTCGCAGCTTCTAAGGGCGTTAAATTGTTAAGATCTGGATGGGGTCTATCTCCAACACCATCTAAAAGAATGTAAAGTAGCTTCCTTTTCATAAAATCGGGAAACGTAAAAGGTAATAAAAACTTATCTACTTTCTATAGGTCCTTAACCCATACTGTTTCGTCTGCACTCTAGACTTTCTAATTCTCTGAACCCAGGTAGCTACCTTCCCTTCGAAATCAACGAAAATAGTGTTGTAAACCGCGAATGCTTCGGCTGGCGTGCTGAAAACATCGAAATGAGAACCGACGTCTCCCATCGATAATAAGAAATCTGATTGTTGTAACATCCTCCATAAGTTCTTAATTTTATCGTCTCCCGCTTCCTTTATCAAGGTCTTAAGAGAAGCGGTTCTTTCAAAGGCTATCCTTTGCATAGAGTTGCTTATCCACGCTTTAACGCTCCCTCCGTACTCACTTAGGGACGTAGTTAGCTGTTCTGGAATTGAAATGGTCCCCGAATCTAGATCCTCTAAAAGATCCGATAGCCCTACGAGCTTCACGCCTGAAGCTCTTAAAGTAGATATTAGTAATCTCGAATAACCTTCTCCTCTGGGATAAAGGCTTTCAGCTTCTAAAAATACGACATACCTTCCTTCCTTCTTTCCTATTCTCTCAAGCTCTTCTATCCTTCCCTCTAAAATTGCAAGGCTTAAATCCTTATTCCTCACTATTACCTTAACACCTTCGGTGTTTGGAACTTTATAAACAGGGGACTTCTTCTTTCCGTTTATCTCCTCAGCTAAACAAGCTTGTAATCCTAAGGATTCGACCACTTTAGATACCTTATCGTTATACAGTAAATGGGAGTTTGCGAGAACCGAGATCTTCGTAGAGAAGATCTTCTTCATTAATTCTATCTGTAGCTTTACCTGTTCCTCGAACTCATCTAATCCTCCAGGATACAAGCTAGCTAAGCTATGGAAATAGGGCATTGCTATAAGCTCTAAAGCTCCTAAAGCCTCCAACTTCTTTAGATTATTAATTATCGATATATCGTACCTCCTAGCAATATCTAGAAATATACCCGATGTAGCGATGCAGATTACAAACGGTTTACCCTCTCTTGAGCTTCTCTCAGCTTCAATTACCGCTTGTGAAAGAAGAGGGTTATATACTCTCCTAGAATACTTTAAGAACAAATCCCTGCTTATCCTCTCATCGAAATACCTATCGATAATCGTTTTACTATCTGCGATTCTATTAGCTCGCTCATATGGAAAGTTCCGATTAAGCATTAAAGGAGAACGCATAGAAAAGGCTACCGACAGTACGCTCATACTCTCCGTGCTCCTTAAATGATCTAAATCTATAATTAAGGTTAGCAAAAATTACTTAAGCCATTACATCAAGAATTTTAAGCTAGTATTTCCTTAAATAGGAGAAAGACCAATAAATCCTTGTTAGGTGGAATCATGACGGAGCTTAGGGTAGATTATATTTCCGGTTTTTTCTGCATTACTCCTATATTTCAAGCTCATAGGGAACCCTTTTGCATATTCTGTCCGGGCAACGAAGAGAAAACCCCTCCTGCAGAGCTTATCTTCCAACATAAGAAATTCGGCTTAGTTAAAACTATGGACACGCCAGACTACAGGGAGAAGAACTGGTCTATACGAGTTATAAGGCACGTAGATCCTATATTAACTAAGGAGGGGGAAGTTAAATATAGTCCAGAGCCCTTTAGCTCCGAACCCGCTAGAGGTATGCATTACGCTATAATCACTGGTCAAGATCACGATAAAGCGCTTCACGATCTATCCCCAAATCAGATATCCGAGGCTTTAATAGCAACACAAGAGACTATAAAAAAGGTACTCAGTAGCAAAGGAATACCTTACGCGACGGCTTTAGCAGATGTAATACCTAATGAGAAGACATATCTAGGCCATCCGCATCTAGAGGTTATAGGATTTCCAGCGCTGCCTCCCTTTATAAAAAACGAAACCTCTTTAGTAAAGACCATATTTGAAGAAACGGGAAGTTGTCCGTACTGTAGGATCGTAGCTGCGGAAAAGAACGGTCCGAGACAAATCCTAGCTACGAACTATTATATATCTATAGTACCATGGTCCCCTAAACACGATTATGAAGTGTGGATTCTGCCTCTTAAACATCAGAGAAGCTTCTTAAGATTAACTCAAAAGGAGATAAGGGATCTATCCTTAATATTGAAGACGACGCTTAAAGCCTTTTACGGTACGACAGGCGGTCCGTATTCCTTCGTTCTACACATAGGTCCTGAAAGGAGAAGCAACTACCAATTCCATTGGTATATCCAAGTATTTCCGTCGCGTGGGAGATTTTCTGCTTTAGAGAAGGGATTAGGTGTAAAGGTGCTTGAACTACTTCCTGAGAAGATAGCGGATCAGCTTTCCAGGAAAGCTAGAAAGGAGATAGCGAATTTAGTGGGAGTGAAGTAGAGTTTAATTAAGCGGAAATGGGAAGCCCCGATGTGTTGAATGAGCCAGTAGAGGATTTCGAGGTAAAGGGAGGAGACTTAGCTAAGGATATATCGCGCAAAATGGAAAAAATGGGAGGATTTACCGGTAGACATTTCGCTGAAGGGGTAGAGATCTTAAAGACCATGTTTAGCGGAGAGATCACGAATATGTTATCCTTTCCGGCCGCTGTAATGGCTACTGGTTTGAGAGGCATATTGGTACAACTGGTTAAGGAAGGTAGGTTTGATATCGTGATAACTACTTGTGGTACTTTAGATCACGATTTAGCTAGAAGGTTTTCATCTTATTATAAAGGGGACTTTAAGTTAGATGATGAAAAGCTCGCACAAGAAAATATCCATAGATTAGGAAACGTTCTAGTTCCCAAACGCGCTTATGGTCCGCTAATTGAAGAGAAGTTACAGCCGTTTTTAGAGGAGCTTTATAACGAGGGAATCAAAGAGATATCCTCGGTAGAGCTAATTTGGAAAATAGGGGAGAAGCTTTGTGATGAATCTTGTTTAATGTACTGGGCCTGGAAGAATAGGATACCTATTGTAGTACCTGGAATTACCGATGGAGCGGTAGGCGCTCAGCTTTGGCTATTTTACAATAAGAGGAGGGATTTTAAAATAAACGTCCTCAAAGACGAAGATTACATATCAGATGTGGTCTTCAACGCTAAGAAATTAGGAGCTTTAATAATAGGAGGAGGCATCTCAAAGCATCATACGATATGGTGGGCGCAATTTAAAGGAGGGCTAGATTACGCTGTTTACATAACGACCGCTCTAGAGTACGATGGAAGCCTCAGCGGGGCTTTAATAAGAGAGGGTATTTCTTGGGGTAAAGTAAAGCCTAAAGCGAGATTTGTCACGATTCACGGAGATGCTACTCTAATACTACCTTTTCTAATAGCAGCATCAATCTAACGTCATATAGACAGCAGTATAGTTATCATTATTACTGTCATTATAATGATAATAGCTATTAGCAAGGCTATCTTCACTATACTCTTGTTGGTTCCAAATATTATTGGAAATGGGCCTATTAAAACAACACCTCCTCCTTCAACCTTTCCTCCTAGCTTCATTATAGAAAGTAGGATAGCTAGAAATACTAATATAAACCCAATAAATATGAGGAGGAAGCCTAGTTCTACTAGACCATTCATCCTCTCAGATTTCCTTTTCCTCTCCTGGTTTGAATATCTCCACCCTTACTCCGTGGTACCTTTCCTCCACCTTCCTCTTAAATTCATTCGGATCCGCTTTAATTACATCGAAGGTATTGTAATGCATAGGAACTACGACTTTAGGCTGGATCAAGCCAACGGCTTCAACTGCTTCATCAATGCCCATTGTAAAGTGACTTCCAATCGGTAAGAAAGCTATTCTAGGCTTGTAGAGCTTACCTATTAAGGACATGTCCATCATAATCCCTGTATCTCCGGCATGGTACAAGCTATCTTCAGGATGTCTTAAAACGAATCCGGTAGCTGGACCATCTTCATGTGAATGAGTGGCTTGAACCTGCGTTATTAATAGGTTCCCTACTTTAACCGTTCCTCCTATATTCATTCCTACGGCGTTTTCACCTATCTTTTGAGCTATTTCAAAGGAAGATACAAAGGTAGCGTTATGCCTCTTAACGATCTCTTTCGCATCACCAAAGTGATCCGCATGTGAGTGCGTTACTAGCACTACATCGATCTTAGGAAGGTCGTCGACCTTTATAGGAGCCATCGGATTTCCCGATATGAACGGATCGATTATAACAGTGATGTCAGAGAATTTGTAGATAAAGGCTGAGTGGCCTAACCACGTAACCTTCATTAAACCACCCTCTTATCATTAGTACGTAGATAAAATAAAACCTTTTCCTTCCGTGATGCTTAAATTACCGAGTAATATACCTTATTACCGATGAAGTTTAAAAATGAAATGACTTGGCTTAGATATCAAAGAAGGGGCAGGGCTGAAGCATTCCATCTTTACTATGAATCTGCCGTTTCTAAGGTAAAATCATCTTTAGGTTTGGAGTATCCGGCATACATAGGAGGAGAGGAGGTTAAAGCCCCTGAAAAGTTTGTTAAAACCAGCCCTATCGATTATAGGATGAAGCTTGCTTATGTTCAACTCTGTACTGAGGAGCACGTTAAACATGCGATTGAAGAGGCAGAAAGGGCATTTGAGAGTTGGTCGTCCATTCCATACAAAAGGAGAGCGAGCGTCTTCTTAAAAGCTGCTGATATAATGAGCAAATTGAAGTTTGAACTTGCTGCTTTGCAAACTCTTGAAAACGGTAAGAACAGATATGAAGCTATAGCTGATATAGATGAGGCTATAGATTACCTCAGGTTTTACGCATTTGAATTAATTAGAAACAAAGGATTCAAAAGGAAGATGAAATCGGTCTACCCTGGAGAGAAGGCATTTAGTATTTTAAAGCCCTGTCTCTTATACACATCTCCGAGC
>CALBHZ010000230.1 GCA_937892815.1 uncultured archaeon
CCTTTACCTGTATGGATGATCGCTCTCTGGAGCTTCTCGATAATGTTTACGTTTGCCTATTGGTTAGCTTTAACCTCGGCAACCTACGGAATTGGTAGAGCATAAGGAGGAAAGGGATCGTTCATTAGATTATTGAGGTGGACAAGGGGTCGCCCGTATTGCTATGATTAACTGGTGATTCTATGTAGGATGCGAAATGATGTTCGAATAGTAAGGCAAGAAATGTATCTCGGATTATTTACCTCCCTACTATAAATCTGCAGTTGACACTAAGGTAGTAACTCCTTGAGAGAGAACTCCCCAACTTTGCACCAATTGAGGGTTCTGGCTTGAAACGGACGTTGGTGCAACGTTTATGATAAACGATAATTTTAATTTACGGATTCGTAAAACGCGAGTTAAAGCTAAACAGAGCTAAGACGTTGGTAGCTATCCTTCCGTGGCTAAATTTACCTAGGGCTCCTATTTATGGGGATACTGAACATTGAAGAAATATCTAGCGTATTAGATAGCTACGTTAAAAGCGGGCTATTTTGGAGGTAGTTCGGTTGAGAAAAGCCGAAATCTTTTTAGTGACACCTAGAAGGCTAATGAGAGAGGTTCCTTGGGATCCAATTAGAAAGGTGTTCCTATTTTTAAATTGCTTACACTGAAGTGCTTAAGGATCCAACCATCGAATGGGCGTAGTGGTTTTGGTTTTTTTTAACCCTCCTTCCGGTAATGGGCAGGGTAGCATATGGTTGGTTTTACCCGTACGCCGCTTTACACGATATATTCTTTACAAAGCTAAAGTTTAGAAGACTTAAGTGGTCCAATAAACTCAAAGTTGTAAGGTTTCTACTGCTTTTTACGCTATTGGGAGTAGTTGCGACTATAGAGATATTCTGGGAGTGGGGGTTTCCTTATATGGTATTGCAGGATATACTTCATTTTAGCGATTGTTTGGGGATTTATCTTTAAACCAAGAGATTGGTGTAAGTACGTGCGTATACTAGGAGCTTATGCACAGATATTTTCAAAGATAAGGATCTTAGGGATAAAAGTGGATAAAGATCTATGTTTAAGATGTAAACAATGTAAATGCGATGAAAACTACCTAATTAACGTAGATTGGAAGATGGTGAAGAGAACTTGGATGACGCCGGATTACTGCGTTATATGTCTTAATTGCGTAAATTCTTGTAGATCGGGGGCCGTTTACGCTGGAGAGTTCATTGAGCGAAATGTCCTCAAAGGTTAAGCGTATTCGCTTATCTTCTTCCCCGTCTTAGCTTCCCACTCCTTAATCGGTATTGCAAACTTCTTCTCCACCTCTCCTCTATGGATGTTGTTGAAGGTGCAGAAGGAGATAATCCTATTGTCAGGGGTTGCGTAGTGGATAGCGCATCTTTGAACTCTATCTAAATCGAAGTTCCATACGTCCATGAAGTGCATTATCCCTATCATAATTATCCGATGCATGAACTTTCCCAGCGCCTCGTAACTGCCTTTAGTTATAACGTCCTTTAGCAAGCTCCTCAAAAGCTCAGATTTAACCATGGGTAATAGCTTAGCGAGCTCTAACTTCGCTCTCGTCCTCCTTCCCTTAACTCCTAAGTAATAAACGTTCCAGAATATCTCCGCGAACTTATCTACGTCTACGTACTTAGTAATAGGGTTGAAAGACCCGTCTTCTTCAACTACTATAAATGTAGCAGCTCCACAATGAGGATGCATCGTGAATTCGGGATACGTTCTATTCTTAATTATCTCCATTCCCTTAGCTACGGGCATCGGCCAGTTTACGGGCCTCCAGTCCCACCTAGATACGATCCCATTCGTCTGTTCTTCGATTAGCTTTATAGCGTCCGGTATGGTAATTCTTAGCTCCCTCATTTCCTCCTTCCTCGCCCTCCCGGCCATAGATATGGGCTGTATGTTTACGCATCTAACTACATCCTTATTTTTCACGGCGTACCTAACTACATCTCCTAAATCCCTATCGTTCACTCCTTTAGCTAAGGTCACAACTAGGACTATGGATCTATGGTTTAGTTCCCTAGCGTTTTCTATAACCTTATCTTTAATAGGTACGAGGTCCTTTCTTCCTCTCAACTTCACATATATCTCTTCCCTTAAGCCATCGAATTGTAGGTAAAGGGTATCCATGCCAGCATCTAATAGCCTTCTATAGTATTCAGGTTCTTCGGCGAGCCTTAAACCGTTGGTATTTACCTCGACGTGATCGAAGCCCAGTTTCTTAGCTTCTCTCACTAAATCTGGAAGATCGTTTCTCAAGGTAGGCTCTCCACCGCTAAATTGTAAAGCGTTAGCCTGCCACGGGCTATTAGATCTCAGCAACTTCAACATATCCACGATTTGTTGATAAGAAGGTTCATATACGTAGCTCACGGCTCCAGCGTAAGCGAAGCAAATTGGGCAGGCCATATTACATCTATTCGTAACGTCAATTATTCCGAGGATGGTGTGCGTTTTATGTTGGGGACACAGACCACAATCTGTCTCTTATACACATCTGACGCTGCCGACGAATTAGACGGTGTAGATCTCGGTGGTCGCCGTATC
>CALBHZ010000231.1 GCA_937892815.1 uncultured archaeon
TTCAAGCAGAAGACGGCATACGAGATGTAGAGAGGTCTCGTGGGCTCGGAGATGTGTATAAGAGACAGGTAATAGACGATTTAGCCGCTAGAATCCTGTACGCTCAAGATCCGATGCCTTACGACGTCGAAGAGCGGAATATACCGTACGTGGTAGTTAGGCCTGCTAATGCAGAGGAGGTATCTAAGGTACTGAAGTACGCGAACGAGAAGAAGGTTCCGGTACACGTCCACGGAGCCGGAACCTCCCTAGGAGGCCTAGCTAGGCCTAAGACCAACTGCATATTGATCGATATGAGGAGGTTAAATGAGATAAAGGTATATCCGGAGAGAGGGTATTTCGAGGCTGGAGCTGGAGCTAGGGTATGGGAGGTTAGGAGGGCTTTAGCCGAGCATAGCTGCATGCTTCCAGCTTTTCCAGGAAGCGAGAGGATAGCTACTATCGGAGGAATCGTAGCTACGAACACGAGCGCTCACGCCGTAGACGCCGCACTGGGCAAGCCCGGAGACTTCGTCTTAGGGCTAGAAGTTGTACTGCCTACAGGAGAGGTTATAGAGACGGGAACGGAGTCAACTAGGAGGCCTGCGGGCGTCGAGCTAACTAAGCTGTTCGTGGGATGTGAAGGGATATTTGGAGTGATAACTAAGGTTAGGATGAGGCTTATACCCAATATAAGGACTAGGAACATCGTAGCTTACTTCGATCGAGTAGACGGCATTTTAGATACGGTAATGGATATGTATAGGAAGGGGGTATTGCCTCCCCTCTTCTTTGAGTTCTTGGATGAGTCTGCAGCTAAAATAGGTTTCGAGGCTGTGGGCTTGTCTGAACCTAAGGGAAGCGTTTGTATCGCTACCGTACATGATTGGACTGAAAAGGGAGTAGATGAAAAGGCCATTAAATTTCTAAAGTTTTTGAGAGAAGAAGGGGCGCGAGAGGCAAGGGAAGTAGTAGACGAGGTAGAGTGGAAGAAGATATGGGGTAGCAGAGCTGAGGTAGGAAACTATTTGAATAGAAAGGGAGTTTTAGCGGGAGTTGAAATCACTCCGAGAGTCGATTTCCTTAAAGATGCCTATTATGAGACTAAGAGCTTAAAGGGTAGATTCAAGAGCTATAAAAACCCCGAGTTCTACTCCTTCGGACATGTGGGAGCTCCTACCCTACACGCGGAATTCCTAATTCCAACTAAGGACGTACCTAACGAAGTTAAGAAGAGGTTTATCATGGAGGTTAGGATTAAGACCGAGGAGATCAACGCTAAGTATAAAGGATGTGGAGGAGAGTGGGGGATTACGGCTCAGAGGATAGACTTCATTAAGAAGAGGTACGGAGATGCTTACTACGAGCTATTGAAGAAGCTGAAAAGTACGCTAGATCCAAACAACATATTGAACAGAGGGAATTTAGAGGGGTGGTGGTAATGAGTAGAGAAGAGCTATTGAGAGAGCTGGATAGATGTCAAAAATGTCGTTTTTGTATAGATCAATGTCCGGTTTACAGTTATATAGATAACGCCGAATACCTCGCTCCCTACGGTAGAATTCAGTCTATGAGGTATATGCTTAAAGGAAGTTATACGGTAAATGATAACCTCCTATATTACATCTATACGTGCCTAATTTGCGCTGGATGTGAAATAGTATGCAGAGAAGCTGGAGAAAGCTTAGAGGTATCGAAGCTGATACGACGTAGCAGGACGATCTTATCGGATGCTTTACTAAGAGGCGAGGTTGAAGGCACGGAATCAAGCGTCCTATCTTACCTATTGTCGTCTATCGTTAACAACATTAGGAGAGTTGGGGATCCGTTAGGTCTTGATAAGCCTTATTGGTTAAATTGGGCGTTATCTATCAACGTTCCTAAAAAAGGTTCGACAATTATCCTCACTTCTAGAATGTACCAGATGGCTCCTTATTTACCTCAAATTACCAAATTGGTAGATCAAGCTAGAGGGATGGTCTCCAGCAAACTGTTAAGGAAGATAATTACTAAGGCATCTGGATTAGGTTTGAAGATTTCAGAGTTAAGGTTGAAAAGGGAGATCGTGAACAGATCAGAACGCATACTGCAGGGAATTTACCTCTCGCTAACTAAGCTTGGTTTAAATCCATCATTCCTGTACGAAGATGAGCCGTATAGCGGCGCTTTATTGTACGATCTAGGGTTAGACGATCCTCTTGTTGAGCACTCTAAGAAGGTTTACAGACTACTTAAGGAGAGAGACGTGAAAACGGTAATAACCGTAGATCCTCATACATTTTTCATGTTAAAACAGGTATATCCGTCCATAATAGATGGCTTCGATATTGAGGTAAGACACTATATCGAAGTTCTCAGTTCAAACATCGATGTAATTTCTAAATGGAATAAATTGGGTGGAAGGTACGTAATTCACGATCCGTGTACTATGGCGAGAGATTTGGGAGTTATTGAGGAGCCTAGGAAGGTTATTGAAGGCCTAGGAATCGACTTAGTAGAGCCTGAGGATAAGGGAATAGAAACTAAGTGCTGTGGAGGCCCTATAGAGTACGCCTATCCAAAGCTATCTAAGAAAATAGCCTTAGAACGTCTAAAAAGGCTATCTAAGTTCCACAGTAAAATCGTGTCGTACTGTCCAATATGCTGGATAAACTTAGGTTCGTACGAGGAAGAGCTCAACTTGGAGGTGAGGGATTTAGGAGAGCTGCTTTATGAGGTATTCTTCAAAACAAAATGATAAATACCCTAGAGTACTCGTTTAACTTATTATGGAGTTCGAGAATTTATTTACGCCTATTAAGATAGGACGCGTCGAAGTTAAAAACAGGGTTTGTATGGCTCCTATGGGTACCGAGGGGCTAGTAGATAAGGATGGGTTGCCAACCCAACGATTAATCGACTACTTCGTTGAGAGGGCAAAGGGCGAGGTCGGCTTAATAATTACTAACCTATTCAAAGTCGAAAATGAGATAGAGAAGCACAAGATCGCTACGCCGATAATCACTTATCACGCTATGCCCCTTTTAACCGAATTGATAGAAGCCGTTCATTCTTACGGCTCAACTATATTGTTTCAGCTTACGGCAGGCTTTGGAAGGGTCGCTCATCCATCTATCTTAGATTGTAAGCCCGTTTCCGCATCAGCCTTACCTAACTTCTGGTGTCCAGAAATTACGTGTAGAGAACTTACCACAGATGAAGTAGAGAGGTTAGTTGAAGCGTTTGGTGATGCCGCCGAGCTTTTAGCTGAAGCGGGAGCCGATGGTGTTGAATTACATGGTCATGAAGGTTATCTACTCGATCAATTTACTACTTCTATTTGGAATAGAAGAACCGATAAGTACGGAGGAAATCTAAGGGATAGACTAAGGTTCCCCATAGAGGTAATGAGGGAAATAAAGAAGAGAGCAGGTAATAACTTTATAGTACAGTACCGCTTTAGCTTAAAACATTATTTGAAGGATTTCGATAAAGGAGCTTTACCGGGAGAAGAATTTGAAGAGAAGGGAAGAGATATTGAAGAAGGCATGGAGATGGCCAAGCTTTTAGAGGAGGCGGGATTCGATTCCCTCCACGTAGATGCTGGGTGCTATGGTAGCTGGTATTGGGCCCATCCGCCAATTTATCAGGAGGCCGGATGTATGTTAGGTATGGCTGAGAAAGCAAAGAGCGTTGTGGGAATACCAGTAATAGGAGTAGGTAAGTTAGATAACCCAGAGATAGCCGAGAAGGCGATAAGGGAAGGGAAGGCCGATTTAATAGCATTAGGAAGAGGGTTATTAGCCGATCCTTATTGGGCTCTGAAAGTGAAGGAAGGGAGGTTGAGGGAAATAAGGCCTTGCATAGGTTGTCACGAATGTTTAGAGAGAATTATAACGAATAGACCCCTTTCATGCGCGGTCAATCCAACTTGTGGAAGAGAAAGGTTGCTTAAAATCGAAAAGGCCAATGATAGGAAAAGGGTCGTCGTAATTGGAGGAGGGGTTGCGGGAATGGAAGCGTCCAGAGTTCTAGCTCTCAGAGGCTACGATGTAACGCTCTTTGAAAAGGAGGAACTTGGAGGAAATTTAATACCAGCTTCATGTCCAGATTTCAAGAGAGATCTCAGAAGGCTTCTAGAGTGGTATAGGTACCAAATGGAGGTATTAGGAATAAGGGTTGAGAAGAGAAAGGTTGAGGGAGAAGATATAGTTAAGCTCAATCCAGATGTAGTTATAGTAGCTACTGGTTCTAGCCCTGTAGTACCCGATATACCTGGAGTAAATAGACCAGAGGTCATTACTAGCGTGGATCTGCTAAGAGGGGTTAAACAGGCGGGAGATAAGGTCGTAGTAATAGGAGGAGGCTTAGTAGGATGTGAAGTAGCAATTTGGCTAGCGAAGCGGGGAAAGGACGTAACCATTATCGAGATCCTTCCTAAGCTTCTTTCGGGAGAGGTATCTGAAGTAAATAGGATGATGTTGCTCGATATGTTATCCTTTTACAACGTAAAAATAAAGGTAAATTCAGAGGTCTTGGAAATAGGAGATGGAGAGGTACACGTAATTAATAAAGGAAGTGGAGAAAGGTCTAAAATAGAATTCGATACCGTCGTTTTAGCATGCGGATTTAAACCGAATAGGGAAGTATACGATCTTCTAGCGAATAAAGTTAAGCGAATATACCTCATAGGAGATAGTAAGAGACCGAGGAGAGTAAAAGACGCGGTATGGGAGGCCTTCCAAATAGCCATCTCCATCTGACCTCTACTCTCTAAGCTTGTTACGCTTAGGTATTCCCAACATGAAGAGTAGTAGAACCACTAAAAGTAGGGCTAAAACTTCTTCTCTTCCGAACAGGGTTCCTAGAACTTCAGATGGGGGTTTTTCAGCATAGATCTCGCCACTTACCTCCCTTATCTCGTATACTGGGTTTTCTACAATTCTTATGCCTAATTTGAGATCGTGCTCTAATGTACAGTTATTCTCATAGGGGTAAAGGAGATAGACTTTGAGATCGTTATTACGCTCGTTTGCAGTGGTCACTGATACGTATTTAGATACGTTATTGTTAAGGATGAAAGCTCTAGAAGGAAACTCAACAAAAGCGATAGCGTTCCCTAAGGGAATTTCCACGGAAAGAGAACTGTTGCCTCTGATAAAGCTCTCCTCCGTTTCCAAGCTTAAACTTATCCCCTCTCTCTTTATACTTTCAAACACTTGTTCTATATTCCCTCTATTAACTCCTATTGAAATGGATAGGACTAGATACGGTCTGTAATGAGCAGATAGTAAAGGCGAGTGTTCTCCTAGAGCTTTTATTACTTTATCGTAGTTCAACTCCCACCCATTGATGGTTAGCTTAAGCGCTAACTCAGCGCTCGTTAGGTTTCTATCTACCCCATAAAACATTTCACGTACGGGAAAATAATACATTCTATTTTCTACTTCTACCTTTCCAACGAGAAAGTTTAAGCCTTTATTCTTAACATCTTCAAGCTTGAAATTAAAAAAGATCCCTACGTTATTTCCCTCTAAATCGGTTACGTTCTTTAAATTCTCGATAACCCATTTTCCTCCTGAAAACGGAAATGAAAAGGGATGTAAACGCCTAGCTACCTTAAAGACCCTTTCCCTAAATTCTTCAATCCTAATGAATTTCTCATATATCGCTATGTCCTTACCCCTCTCCTCAACTATCTTCTCATATATGGAATTGTCTAATTCATCTAGCAAGTTTAAGGTCCTATCTATTACTTGTCCTGGGTTTTCGACCTTATTCTTGTTTAAAATACCTTCAATGTCAGTTAAGCTTTTGACAACGGCGTTTTTCGTTGAGTTTAAGTCGTGCGGTAATCTAATCCCCTCCAATAAATATCTATAATTCGATATTTTCGTCATAGTCTCATTTACGTTATCTAAAGGGCTTTTGAGAATAGTTTTGAGGTCGTCAATTAACTGTCTTAACTTTTCAACAGTTGATGGATCGATCGTTCCTCTCCTCCTTATTTTATTCATTATTTGACCAGAATAGTTCTCTGAATCGTTGAAGAGCATCCAACTTCTGAAGCTTTCATAAGGTTGAATCCAAGCCTCGTATATTCCATTTAACTTCACTATTAGTATTTCATCGCTTTTTTCTGGTTGCAGGAGATAGAGGGGTTCAGATAGATCTGCAGCTATCGCAATTTTACCCGTCTTTATAAGTAAGACTTCGTTAAGAGAGTTAGATGTAGCGTTCGCTCGCTCATATTGTATGAATAGCGAAGAATACGAAATAAGGAGAACGATTGCCAACAGGAGCATTAATTTCCTTTTGTAAAAAGCCATCAATTCCTTATCATATATTCACGGTAATAAAAATTCCCTCTACTAGTTAAACTTAATACCTATCCGCCTATAGGTCTCTTTCGAAATGAAGGGAAGCAGAAGTTACACGATTACGATTAAAGAGGAAATAGCGAGGAAAGTTGAGGAGGCTATTAAGGAGGAAGGGCTCGATTTGAATTCATTTATGGAGGAAATTATTGATCTCGGAATTTCACAATGGAAGAAGAAAAAAGCCTTAGAGCTATACAAGAAGGGAAAGATAACCCTTTCACAAGCATCTAGCATGTGTGGTGCCTCCATTTACGAACTAATAGATGAAATAAGGAAGATGGGGATACCAATTACGGTGTATACTGAGGATTTAAGGGAAATCGTATTCCAAAGCGCTAGAAGTAGAGCGGAATACTACAGAATGTTAGAGGAGTTGGGAAAGGAGTGAAATTAAAAAATAAAGTCTATACCCAAGTCTCGTAACTCCTTCTTTACTTTCTTATATATTTCAAGGTATTCGCTGTCTCTTATACACATCTGACGCTGCCGACGAATTAGACGGTGTAGATCTCGGTG
>CALBHZ010000232.1 GCA_937892815.1 uncultured archaeon
GCTATCTCTAGCTCTTCGGCCAGCGCATCGCTTATCAAGGGCTCATCGGCTATAGGGGATATAACTACATCGATATCCTACTTCTTTAGATCTTTCATCGTTAGCTACGACGGCTGTCCTTCCGGCCTTCGGATAGAGCCAGGCTTTAAGTAGCCCTCCTGCCGTATCGAACTCGACGTCGAGGGCTCCCTCGGGAGGCCAGAGGTCGAGCTTCTTGGCCACGTCTACTGGAATCAGTAGCTGAGGAGACGGGGCCTCGTATCCGCTATTCAACAGAGCTACCATCTCCACAACCTTGCCCTTTACATTAACCTTTAGCTTCAGCCTTACCGCCAACTCTCAACACCTTAATTCTCCCTATCCTCCCTATTTTCTTGCAGGTCATTCTACCGATGAAAGGCCTCTTTGATCGCAACCCATTTCAAATACGGCGTTGATTATTTAAAAGCTTTAAGGCCTTCAAGTAAGGCGTAAGTGAGGAAATGCTAGAGTCGATTACGCTTTACATTCCAGACGCTTTTAGATCGTTAAGGGCCGTAGCCTCGGTCTTTATCTGTTCGCTCTACTAGGCACGTGGTTAATGGAAGCGCTTAAAATTCCAAAGCGTCGCGTTATCCTTGGTCGATGTCCAGTATCTCCTCGAAGTCGATAGTTACGTTCAACTTTTCATAGCCCTCCTCTGCCTCTTCTTCATCCTTGGCGTTTACGTCGAGCATTGCCCTAGGGCTCCTCCTATCTGTGCCGTCCTATTGCGTTTGAGCGCCTCTTTAACCGTATCAGCTAAAGCCTGTGAGGCCATATGAGGTAAGAAGACCTGATGAAAGTAGGTTAGAGCACTTGGTCAAACTCATCATGGCAATATCTGTAGATTGGGCTAAAGGTTTTATTTAGCCAACCGATCGATAGAGTTCTGAATTTGGAGAGAGAATTAAAGGAAATTAAAGATAGGCTCGATACCCTTACCCTTCTATACAGGAATATACTGAACTTAATGGTGGGAGAGGAAAAGCCTCTACCCGATAAGAAAAAGGCCATTGAGTCGAAGGATGAAATAGCGTCGGAGGAAGAGCTCTTAAAAGCGCTGAAAGAATGA
>CALBHZ010000233.1 GCA_937892815.1 uncultured archaeon
TTTGTACCATCTCCTAAGCCGGTAGTTAAAAGGATGTTAGAGCTTGCGGATATAAAGCCGGGAGAGCTAGTTTACGATCTAGGAGCTGGGGATGGAAGGATAGTTATAGAAGCCATAAAGGAATATAACGCTAAAGGAGTAGCGGTTGAAATAAGGCCTGATTTAATTGAGAGGATTAACGAAAACGTTAGGAAAGAAGGCGTAAGGGATTCGATTCACGTAATAAAGGGCGATCTATACAAGGTAAAGCTATCTAAAGCGGACGTGGTTGCCCTTTACTTAACTAGCGATATGAACGCTAGGCTTAGGCTTAAGCTTGAAAGGGAGCTTAAGCCAGGAGCTAGGGTAGTAGCGCACGATTTTCCAGTTCCAGGATGGAAGCCTAAGGAAGTTTTAAAAGTGAAGTACGAAGGAGATGTTCATAAGATCTTCCTGTACAAAATGCCGATTATTAAGGACTTGAGAAAGGAGCTTGAGGCAAGCTTTAACCGCGTAAAGAGGCGTTTTTAGTAATGCGTTCAAGCCCAACCGTATTTTCCCTTCAGGGGAACGTATAGTACCTCATCTATTTTAGACGTCCTCAGTTTACCACTGGAGAGCTTTTCTAAGAGAATGAGGTCTTGAACGCTATTGGGATAGCCAACTGGAGCAACCAGCCTGCCGTTAGGGGAAAGCTGCTCTATTAAGGGAGGGGGTATTTTTGGACAGGCGGCCGTAACGCATATCTTATTATAGGGAGCTAATGGAGAATAGCCTAAAGAGCCATCACCTAAAATTACTATTACGTCCTTATATCCAAGCTTGTCTAAGTTCGATTTAGCGAACTTATAGGTAGCGGGATTAATCTCCACGGTAACAACTAACCCCTTAGATCCAACTACCTCTCTAGCTAAGGCCGCTCCATATCCCGAGCCAGTTCCAACTTCTAAAAACCGATCACCCTCATTTAACTTCAAGGCTTCGTAGAAGAGAGGGTAGCTATGAGGGCATGATATAGTTTGATTGCGACCATTTCCAGGAAGAGGAAACGGGAGTTCCTCATACGCGTAATCCGCATATTGTTTAGGAACGAATAACTCTCTAGGTACCTTTAACATGGCCCTCTTAAGCCTCGGCGATTTTAGGAAGCCCTCCCTTTCTAACCTAGCTACCATAGCTTCCCTTTCCTTTCTAAATATTTCAGGCGTTTTAGTAACCCTAGGCCTTGGAGGAGGTATAGGCCATCCTAAGCTCATCTCTCAATATTAGACCGTAGCCCCTTAAAAGGCCTCCTCTACATTCTTAGCTTCGAGGGCTTTAAAGGCTGATCTAGAAGTTGAGGTAAATTACAGGCGGGATTAGTACATAACGTACACGACTTATTGCATAAAGGCCTCCACTCATTATCTACCCTTATCATTATCCAATTCCTCTCCCCTTCACAATTAGGCAAGTTAGCTGAATCAAGCCCTCTACTCCAGTTTAGCTCTTGACAAACGCTATAATACATCCCCCTCTTCTCCACCATCTCCTTTAACGTTCTATGGAACTTGATCCTTAACTTCAAGGGAACTCTATAGTAATCGGATACTTCACGTACGTATGTCGAGTATACGGTTTTAGCTTCTTCTCCGTAACCGTTTTCTTCTAACCTTTCAACGATCTTAAGAAGGGTGCGTTGCTTAAATCTACCGGTTGAAGATATTACATGTTTTACGCCTATACTCGATGCCCATTCTATTAGCTCGTTAATCTCATCTAGATCGGAGGTAAAACCGTAAATTACGGGATCTAACCTCAAGATAGTATAAACTCCTTCCTTGGAGAACTCCTCTAAAATATTCATCCTTTCCCTTGGAGGAGGAGCGTTACTTAAAGTCCTAGCCTTATCTGAGTTCACGGTTTCTAAGGATACTTGTAAGTGATAATAGGGGTATTCAGTTAAGCCATCTATATCTAAGCATCTTCTAACGAGTGGGCTTTTAGTTACGTGATGAAAGCTTAAGCCATGCTTAAGAAGAAGCTCCGTTACTTCCAAGCTCCTAATTAAAACCTCCTTCACCGGTTGAAATGGATCGGATGCAGGGGAGATGTAGAAAGGAGGACAGATCTTCAGCTTTTTAAGCTCGCTCTTTAACCTTTTAACTATATTCCCGTAGACGAGCAATGGCGTAGAACCGTTCCAGCTCTCCGGATATTCGGAAGCGTAGCAGAAAACGCATCTGTGAATACAATGGCTCGGTTTAGCTATATCCAATAGTAACATATGTGGACATTTGCGCTCTCCATCGCACGACATCGCGTTTCTCTTATATGGGAGAT
>CALBHZ010000234.1 GCA_937892815.1 uncultured archaeon
TTTTCAAGCAGAAGACGGCATACGAGATGTAGAGAGGTCTCGTGGGCTCGGAGATGTGTATAAGAGACAGAGTTAAGCGATGGTCAGAAACAGAGGGTTGCTGTAGCAGGTGCGATCGTTTTAAAGCCTAAGCTTTTAGTACTAGATGAACCTACTAGCCTCTTAGATCCAGAGACGGCATATGATGTTGTAAGCTTAGTTAAGGAGCTCAATAGGAGTTTAGGCTTAACCGTTATTTTAGTAGAACACAGGTTAGAGCTCGTATCCACTATCGCTTCTAGACTTGTCGTGATAAATGAAGGACGCATTGTTGGAAATGACAAACCGGAGCGAGTTCTCAGCGATGTCAATTTACAAAAAGTAGGACTCACGCCTCCTCCAATAGTCGATCTTCAGGTAGAGCTTAGGAAGAGAGGAATAACTATAGACCCGATAGCTCTAGATGTAGACAGGTTTTTAAGAGAGCTGGATAAGGTGGGAAAATGATTAAGTTTGAGTCCGTCACCTTTATAAGACCTAATGGAGTAGTAGCTCTAAAGGATATTAATTTAGAAATAGAGAAGAACGAATTGGTTACGATAGTTGGCGCAAATGGAGCAGGCAAGACGACCCTTCTCAAACATATGAACGGATTGCTCAAGCCTACAAAAGGCAGGGTTCTAATTGATGGAGTAGATACTAGGAAGACGTCCGTTGCTAGCCTTTCTAAGAAGATCGGGCTGGTTTTTCAAAATCCAGATCATCAGCTTTTTTCAGAAAGCGTAGAGGCCGAGATCGTCTTTGGACTTAAGAACTTTGGATTCGATGAAAGGGAAATTAAGAGGAGAACCGAAAAGATATTGGAGTTCTTCGGGCTGAAAGAGCTTAGAGATAGAGCGCCGCTAACCTTAAGCGGAGGAGAGAAGAAGAGGCTTTGTATTGCAGCTGTATTAGCTTGGGACCCAGATGTCCTAGTACTCGATGAACCGACCGTTGGGCAAGACCTACAAAATAGGCTTAAGCTATATGAGGTTATTAACGAGTTGAGGAGGAGGGGGAAAGGAGTAATCATAGTCTCACACGATATAGAGTTTCTCTGGCCACTACAAGCTAGAACGATAGTTATGGCCGACGGCGAGATACTGAAGGACGGTCCTGCTTACGAGGTATTTATGGACAGAGAACTATTAAAAGCTGCGAGAATTAGACAGCCTCAATTAGCAGAGCTATCTACGAAGCTCTCCTTAAACTTTCCGTTTAAAGGGGTGGAAGATGCTGTAGAGCGGCTGTTGAGGAGTGATTGATATGGCCTATATGTTAGCCGAGGGTCTCACATTCAGGTATGAAGATTCTCCTATTCATAGAAGGGATCCTAGAGCGAAGTTGCTGTTATCGATATGTCTTTTTATCGTCGCCTTATCTAGCAACTCAGTAATCCACATACTAATTGTACTTGCCCTAATATCCATACCAGCAATGATAGCAAATATTCTCAAACGAATGGCGAAAACCCTCGTTTTCTCGCTTACCTTCTCTGTTTTCATATTCGTAGTTAACTTTGCAGTTGGATATGATGTAATGTATTCGTTAACGCTCGCCCTTAGGTTTATCGCTATAGTAGCGGCGGCCTCCCTATTCTTCTTAACTACCTCACCAGACGAACTGGAATACGTAATGCGATGGATGAAGCTACCTAGAGACTTCGTATTCGCTTTCGTAACGGCCGTAAGATTCGTGCCCGTCCTTCTCCTCGATCTCCTTCAAATATTAGACGCTCAGAAATCAAGGGGATTAGAGGTAGAAAGAGGAGGGCCCGTAAAGAGGATAAGAAACCTAATTCCAATTTTAATTCCATTAATCGTAAATGCGCTAATTAGAAGTGGGGAGTTAGCGGAGGCTATGGAGGCTAGAGGTTATGGCGCCGTCAAAAGGCCTACCTCGCTTTACGTTCTCTCATTTGATAAATGGGATGCGATTTTGTCTTCATTATCTGTAATAGGTTCTGTTATCTTTATTTACCTCTCCTTCTTACTCTGAACTATGTTCATAAAAGTAGATACTTGGACGTGGTTACCGAGACTTGGTAAGGATGCTTTCTCCCAGCTCATGAGGTTAGGAGTTAAGTATGATAAGAGGAACGGTTTCTATATTCCATCTTCTATAGATCTAAGAGAGGTCGCGAGCGTCATCGAGAAGGCAACTGGGAAAAACGTGAATTTCGTATTTAGATGCTTCATGTGTGGAAAAGATATGACATGTATAGACTGTGAATACAAGTGGAGTTGTAAAGTTGAACTCACTTCTGGAAAGTGCATATGTTCAAATTGTATGAAGAAAATAGATATGAAGGACTACGTTACAAAATGGGCTTCCCTAATTTAAATTCTTAATTCGATCTTATTCCATTCGTCTAGCATCCGTTTTAAAGAGGCTACTCTGGGATCTCCGTAATTTACTTTAAGGATCCTTATCCTTCCGAACCTTCTTTCTTCAATTAGTCCTTCTCTTTTTAATAACTCCAACTGAGCATCGCCCGATCTATAATCTACTTTCGAATCCTTTATTAAATGAGTTATGTTTATCTCTCCGTATTTTAGTAGGGTGAAAAGAAGCTTTACCCTAGTCTTTGATTGGAAAATTTCCTCTACGTTCAACTAATTCTCATCTCCTCCATTAACGTCCTTCTAATTAGATTAGGGTCAGCCTTTAAGCTTACGAAGGTAGATCTGCCTTTTCCCATCGACAACACTCTAGTAGACACCAGACCTTTAGCCTCTAGCAATTTCACGGACATCCAAAGAGAAGTGTGGCTTATCTCCTCCCTCCCCACACCTCTTAAAAATTCATTAACTTTTTCCTTAAGCTCTCCCATATTAAGCTCCTTTCTTAGATAATTGTTTGCTAAAGCGAGCAAGATTGCCTTTTCCCTCTCCTCTAAATCTCGAAGCTCATATGAGTACGTCAGAAGAGGGAGGAGTTCCCCTGCTTTCTCTACATGTTTGACCGTCACCTTCCGTCCTCCTTCAATCTCTGCATACTTTCCAGCCTTATATAGCAACTCGATAGCTAACCTCGCATCTCCGTTAGTAGAAGCTATATCCGCTATCATTTCTACGACTTCTCTGCTTATACATCCGGGAACAAACGCTATCTCAGCTCTATCCCATAAAATGTCGAATAACTCTGTCTTACTGTATTTAGATAGCTTGATGTGCGCTCCCATTAAGGAGCTTTTAAGGCTTTCATCTACCTTAGCGAGGTAATCCAGTCTTTTAGATATCAGAAGAAGGGATATAACGCTATAACCGATTTCTCCTGATCTAACCATTGAATATAAGATATCGGATCCAGACAGCTCGATTAATTCATCTACCTCATCAATTACTAAAAACAACGTACTCCTGTTTTTAGAAAGGTCCTCTAGTACTCTACACATAGCTTCAGAAGGATTATATCCTCTTCTAGGAAATTTCAAGTTCAAGGACTCCATTATCCTATTCATTACTAGTATCGGTCCTCGATCGATCCTAGAATTAACCGTACAGAATACCGCTCTCACACCATATCTCCTAGTTTGCTCCTTTCCGAGCTCACAAAGCTTCCTAGCTAACATCGTTTTCCCACTCCCAACAGGACCCGTTAAGAGGACTACTTGTCCTGCTTCTCCACGTTTTATAAAGGAGGAGAAGAGGGTGAGGAGCTCTTCTAGCTCTTTCTCTCTATGAGGTATTCTCTTAGGTAGGTAATCGGCACTTAAAACAAATTCATCTCTGAATATCGAACTCATCTAGCCCCTTCTGTTCCCTTCTTATTAAAAAGCCTTATTCTAACTTCAAAAACTAAATGAGAGGGAGGTTTACAAGGTTTTTAAAGTAACTCTCATTGTAAGAATTCACTTTTAAAAGTATCCTATAAGGGGTTTCATTAACTTTTTATACCTATAAGAGAATTGGGGAGATCGGCCTGAGGTGTACCTATGGAAAGGGATGGATTAGCGAGAAAGCTAGGACTTCTAGAGGCCGTTAGTATAGGGATAGGAGGAATGATTGGAGGAGCAATCTTTGAAGTAATAGGCTTAGTCGCCGGAATGGTCGGCCCTAGCATTTTCCTATCTTTTTCGTTTGCAGCTACGATTGCGGCGCTTATTGGATATAGCTATAGCAAGCTGGGACCTACCTTTCCGGAGTCAGGGGGAAGCTTTACCTACATTCATAAGGCTTTAAGAGGAAGAGCCTTATCGGTTTTCGTAGGATATATGTTATGGTTCTCTTATTCAGCTGCTTGCGCTCTTTACTCCGTTGGCTTTGCCTTTTACCTATCTTTCTTCATTAAGGGCGTGCCTCCGATATTTACCCCCTTTTTGTTAATTCTTGTCTTCGTCTTACTTAACCTTAGGGGGGTGAAGGAGGCCGGTATCATTCAGAGCATACTCGTTACTATAAAGGTCTTAAGCCTTGTTTTCCTGATTGTAGTGGGGTTAAGGGCGTTAAACCTAGATAACTTTTATCCTATGTTCCCTAACGGCTTCTGGGCACCGCTTTTGGGAAGCGCTATCCTATTCATCGGATATCAAGGCTTCGATATAATAGGTACTTCGGCAGAGGAGCTCAAGGACCCCAAGAAAACGATTCCGAAGGCGATATATCTTTCAATCATCATAGTCGCTTTCCTCTACGTATTTGTATCAATAGTGAGCGTTGGAGTAGTTAATTACCAAGAACTGGGGCCTGCGAGAGCTCCCCTAATACTAGTTGCGGAAAGATCGTTTGGAATTACTGGAATGTGGATCCTTGCAGCGGGAGGGGTGATATCTACGGGCTCTGCTTTCAATGCAGCTCTTTACGGTGCTTCTAGAATTGCTTACAACTTATCGTATTACAACATAATGCCAAAGTCGATGATGAAGCTAAATAAATCTAAGGCTCCCTATATCTCCGTTCTATCGGCTGGTGCGCTCACAACAGTCATCACCGTAGCGGGGCTTACTTCAGAGGAAACCGTTAAGTTTCTCTCTTCTCTATCTTCGGCCTCATTTCTACTCATTTTCTTCTTAGTTACGATATCTAATTACAAGCTTAGGTATTTAACGAAGTCTAATGTAAAGATATTGAAGCTTGCTATTGTCCTATGTTTATTCGCTATGGCGCTCTTAGCTTTTGCAGACCCAACGAGCTGGGTGGTAGTTCTATCTTGGATTGCTCTGTCCATTACAGTAGATAAGTTTTTGAAGTGGAAAATGAGCAGATTATATTACCATAGGAAGGGTTAGCTCTTCGTTAACAGCATTGATATGAAGAGCGTAACTTTCGAGCGTTCTCCTGCAACTATAAATTCGTCTCCGTACATTATTTCAGTATCATCTTTAATTTCGGTAACTTTTCCATCTCTTATTAGCAGGGCGGCTACTTTACCATCGTTGATAAGATCCTTCACCTTAGTACCAATTAACGATGAAGTGGTTGGTACCTTAGCTTTTAATACGATTACCTTGCTCTGTTCATCTTCAAATAATATGTGAGGCGTTCTCTGAAGTATTGCATTTTCGACCGCTCTTATTAGCAATTCTCCTTCAGATAAAACTACGTCGGCATATTCTCTGAACTTACTTATATCCGTAGACAGATGATTAACTCGCGCTATAACCCTCGGTATTGAGAACCTTTCCTTAGCCGTTTTACATACGGCTAAGTTAACGTCATCGTCATCTGTACACGCAACTAAGGTATCGGCTTCATCGGCACCTGCTATTTTCAAAAGCTCTTCATCCCTTCCATCTCCATGAAAGACCGCTGCTGAGTATTTCCTTGAAATGAGGCCACATCTTTCCGGGTCTGTATCGATAATTCTCGTATGAATTCCTAATTCTTCAAGAAATCCGACTATCGCCTCGCCTATCCTTCCCGCTCCAACTATTATTACTAGCAACTCCTACCTACTTTACCCTTGAGGGGATTAAATATATAAGGTTGCTTAGGGTCTATTGAAGCGATGCCTGAACTCTTCGAATCCATACTTATGATAAGTACCGTTGTGGTCCTTTCTGCAATCTTATCCCTACTGCTAAAGTACATCCTTAAGGATAAGTTGCACGTTTTAAGGATATTGGGTACCATCCTAATCTGGGCGGTAGGCTTCGTTACCCTCTTAGCTTACTTTGGCGTTAAAACGGAGGTCCTCATGTTGCTAATAGGGCTAGCCGGCATATCTTTAGTGTTATCCTCAAAGCCTGTTGTATCGAGTTGGATGGCTATGGAGCTTTTCATTAAAGCTCAAAAGCCGTTTAAGATAGGGGATAATTTATCGATAGGAGGGGTTTCTGGCAGGGTTATAAACCTAAATAGCTTGGTTACGGTTTTAGCAACCCCAGATGGCCATATTATTTATTATCCTAACCATCAATTTTTAGAATGCCCATTTAAGGTAGTTGGTAAAGAGGGAGTTAGAGTAAGGCTTTACTTCACGATACCTCACGATAAATTTGAAGAATTCAAAATGAAAATATCGGAGATATCCTTTGAGGTCAGAAGCGATTTAATAGAAAACGAAATGATAGAAGTTTTCGCTAAAACGTTAGTTCAAGATAAGTTCATTGTAGAGCTCGTTATACCGGTAAGGAACCCGAATAAGAAGGAAGATGTGGTAAGTCTAGTATTGGAGAAGCTCGCCGAGTACCTCTAAGTTTAAATTTAATCGATAGCGAACAGAATTCATGCCATGGATTTGGAGGAGAGGGAGGATTGGAAGGCCGCCTAAACCCCGCTTTCTATCATTCAAACCGATGTCCGTAACTTTCATACCGTATGACGAAGCCGGAGTTCCGATACAGGGGGAACCTGTATTTTTAAGCTATGATGAGTTAGAAGCTATGAGGTTGACTTATTTAGAGAATTTGAAGCAAGAGGAGGCTGCTGAAAAGATGAAAATATCTAGGGGAACTCTATGGAGATTATTGGAAAGCGGTAGGAGGAAGACGACCTTAGCTTTGACTAGTAAAAGGCCTATCGTTATAACCTCTAGCTAGTTTTTCCTAACGCTCTTTTAAGCTCCTGTATCCTAGCTTCTACCCCTTTTAACTCCTCTTGAAGGTCCTTAAGATCTTCTTCTAAATCCTTTTTATACTCCTCTAACATCTTGAGCTCGTTTTCAGGATCGGGAGGAAGAGGAGGGTATGGCTGTGGATAAGTTGATGGATATGGAGGATACCAAGAAGGCCCTCCCCACGGCGGACCGTAGAACCTTCTCCATCTCCTACCAAACCTATACCAGACGTACCCCATCTTTACCACCTCCTAGAACTATTATCTACCATTTTAATAAGTATCGATTCCAAGTAAGGCATCGTTCCTTTAATAGTAGTTGCCATGAAGAAGTTAGCTCGTACCTAATTACTGTTTCAATTAACTCTTCAAACAACTTCATCCCCGTTTTACACTTTAAGTGGACGGTTTATATATTTTGTGCTATAGCACAAAATATTATTCCATAGGATGAACAAAACGGTGTCATAGTTCATTAAAAGCAACCTTGTGTCTCTTTACATAACTACACTATTCTATTCAAGTCAAAGTTTAATAAATTGAAGGTTAGTATATAAATAAGGTTGAATGAAAAGATAACATGTAAAGGTAAAAGCGGGATAGTACTATCGTTAGAGGGGGACAATATTCATGTAAGCATTTTGGAAGGGGTAGACAACAGGCTTATAAAGAAGACGATCTCACGTACTTTCCCTGAGATCATTCATATTCCAAAGGTAGAAAAGATAATGCTTAGAAATAACGCGATCAGAATAATTTTAAAGAGTACATTTAGAACCAGAGAGTGCTAAGAAATTCTACGAAGCTCTCTTAAGTAAGCTCAGTATTCGATAACTTTCTTAGCTTTAAATGATGTGTTTGAAGAGATGAAGAATTGCCACAGGAAGGATTTGTTAACAACTTTAAAACCTGATATGTGCCTCACAAGCTAGGTTGATTAAAATAGGAAACTTCACTCAGCTATAATTCACTCAGAATGTAATGGATTTATTGGGGACGTTGAAGATATTAACTACAAAGAAAGGGGCTCAGCACTCAAGATCTCGATCATTTGTTCTCAAGGGCTAGAGTCGTCATCGCCCCTAAGAAGGAGAAAGTTTTTCTCCCTCTAAAACTTTATCCCCTATAAGGGAAAGATCATGGTAGAGATAGAAGTAGAGACTTCCTTAGAGAGGTTTAGGAGGTTTTTGATCCTAAGTACATGTAGGTCGTATATTCCTGAAAGCTATTTGAGAGATCCGGAGGTTTTTCCAGAAAGAGAGTTAGAAAGAGGCTCGATTTACGTAGAAGCAGCCGATAAAGTGACCTTAAAGAAAATAAGGGATATAACCTTTGTAAACGCTAGAGATGTTTTAGGCATCATATATGAGTCCAAAAGCGGAAATACTAAGCTTAAATGGAGGCAGATAAGAGGGAAGATGGGAAAGGTAACCGGGGTAGCTTCCGGTAATGCATTAACTAACCTCATAACGGCTAAGGTGATCACGCCAGAATACGTCAATAAGATACTTAAGGGTACTAAAGAGGAGGAGGTTGGGAGGATTGTAAACGAGGAGGAAGAGAGGCCCACTTCATAAATTCCTTATCTGGAGGACACTTCTCGTAAAGCTCTTTTCTTTTGGACTCTAAGGGAGCGTTCTTCTTGCCTAGGAGCTCTGCATACGTGTACACTAAATGCCCGTACCTCTTTGCTTTCCCTGTCTCTTATACACATCTGACGCTGCCGACGAATTAGACGGTGTAGATCTCGGTGGTCGCCGTCTCATTAAA
>CALBHZ010000235.1 GCA_937892815.1 uncultured archaeon
TTTTCAAGCAGAAGACGGCATACGAGATGTAGAGAGGTCTCGTGGGCTCGGAGATGTGTATAAGAGACAGCGGTTACAATAAGAAGACCTTACTTGTGAACCTAACCAATGGCAAAATATCCGTAAAAGAGGAAAGCGAAGAGCTATACAGGAAGTTGTTAGGAGGAGAGGGGATAGGGACATGGTATCTCTATAAGCTCGTCGATCCCAAAATCGATCCCCTTTCACCCGACAACGCGCTTATAATAAGCGTAGGACCTTTAACTGGAACGCCTGTGCCCTTTGCGTCGCGATATAATGCTAACTTCAAATCACCTTTAACCGGAATATATGGAGTTTCTCAATGCGGAGGATTTTTCCCACATAACTTTAAACACGCCGGATATGATACCCTAATCATTACTGGGAGATCTGAAAGACCAGTTTATCTATGGATCGACGAAGGGAGAGTGGAAATTAGGAAAGCAGATCACTTGTGGGGAAAAGACGCCTTCGAAACGGAGGAGATGGTTAAGGAGGAATTAGGAGATAAGAGGAGGATCTTCATTGCGTCGATAGGACAAGCCGGAGAGAACTTAGTTAGATACGCATCCATTCAAAATGAGAAGTGGCATGCAGCCGGAAGGACAGGACCTGGGGCCGTAATGGGCTCTAAAAAGCTGAAGGCTATAGCCGTTAGAGGATCTGGTAAAATTGAAATTTACGATCCAGATGGGTTGAAGGAGTTCTTAAATCAGCTTTATAAGGATGTTAGGGAGAACCCGTCAACCCGTACCTATCACGATTACGGTACGCATGCCGCAACGAACCTCGTTCAAAAGCTAGGAGTTTATCCTACTAAATATTGGCATAGAGGCACCTTCGATAAGTACTACAACATTAATTCGGACGCTTTACAATCAAAGATATTCGTAAGAAATGATCCATGTTTTAATTGTCCAGTTGCTTGCGGTAGATATGTTAGAATCAAAGAAGGAAGATATACTGGACTAGAGAGTGTGCCGGATTATGAAGGATTCTATGCTTTGGGAAGCCTCTGTGAAGTAGACGATATAAACATGGTTACCGTCGCTCACTACCTATGCGATAAATACGGAATGGACACGATTACAGCAGGGAATTGTATAGCGTTCGCTATGGACCTTTACGAGAAGGGGATACTGAAATCGGATATACCGATTAAGTTCGGAGATCCCGAGATAATTATAAAGTTAATTGAAATGATAGCTTTCAGAAGGGGGATAGGAGATCTTTTAGCTGAAGGAACTAGGGAGATGGAAAGGAGGCTAGAAGTTGAAGGATACGCCGTTCACATGAAGGGGTTAGAACCCGCTGGATACGATGTAAGAGGGCTAAAAGGCGTCGCTTTAGCGTACAGCGTGTCAGCTAGAGGCGCATGCCATATGAGAGCGTCCTTCTACGACTTCGAGCTTAAGGGCTTAATAGATAGGTTTAGTTACGAAGAGAAGAAAGCGGAGCTATTGAAAGACAGAGAAGACTGGATAGCGGTGATGGATTCGCTAGTTCTATGCAGGTTCTGTAGAGCCGTATTGAACTGGGACAAAACTAGGAAAATGATAAATTACGTAACTGGTTTCAATTTGTCAGATAAAGAAGTTAAGCTAATTGGAGAGAGGATCGTCAACTTAAGCAGGCTTTTCAATGTAGGTGTAGGTGTGAGGAGGAAGGACGATTATCCAGCTAAGAGGTTCTTGACAGAGCCATTGCCGGACGGCCCTTCTAAGGGGCATATAATTGATAGAGATAAATATGATAAAATGCTCGATAGATATTACGAGATTAGGGGATGGGATAGAGAAGGAATACCAAGGAAGGAAAAGCTAAAAGAGCTAGACATTGAAGAATTAAAAGAAGAATGTTAAAAAACTCATAAGCTTTTTAAAGCGTCTTCGAACACATCGAGCCCCTCCATCAATACTTCCTCCTCTATCGTTAAGGGCGGATGGAACCTAATAACGTTGCCGTATAACCCTGCTTTAAGTAGCAATAATCCCATTTCCCTTGCCTTATTAACTAACTTCTCTACCTCATCAACGGCAGGTTCCTTCGTTTTCCTATCCTTTACGAGCTCTACAGCTAACATCATCCCCTTCCCTCTTACGTCTCCTATTACCTCAAATCTTTCCTTTAACTCACATAGCCTGTCAAACATCAATTTACCGAGTTTTCTTACTTTCTCTAGAAATTTCTCTCCCCTCAATATTTCAATAGCCTTCAATGCGACGGAACATGCTACAGGATTTCCACCATATGTGCCTCCTACTGAGCCCTTAGCTATCTTATCCATTACCTCCTTTTTCCCAATTACGCCTGACAAAGGCAATCCGTTCGCTATACCCTTTCCTACAACTATAATATCAGGTTCTACATTCCAATTTTCTATTGCAAACATTTTTCCAGTTCTACCAAAACCTGTCTGAATTTCATCAACAATTAGCAATATATTCTCCTTTGTAGTTAGCTCTCTTAACTCTCTAAAG
>CALBHZ010000236.1 GCA_937892815.1 uncultured archaeon
GTAGAGAGGTCTCGTGGGCTCGGAGATGTGTATAAGAGACAGTATCCATCCTCCTAGGGAATAGATCCTCTTTCCAAGCCATTGTAAGTTAGTATTTGCAATCCTTCCATTTAATAGCTCGTTTCCAATGCTTATTACTTCAACCGTGAACATCGATAGTAATCTTAATAAGGCATTATAATAAGCTTAAGGACAAACCTTATTGGCATCTTAAAAGGAAGGATGTAAAGATGTTCTACATATTCGTCTTGGGTACAGCTGGATCTGGAAAGAGCTTGTTTACATCGATGTTCAAGCAATGGCTACAAGAAAAGGAATGGAACGTAATAGCTATTAATCTAGATCCAGGTGCTGAATACCTACCTTATACGCCGGAAATAGATGTGAGGACGATGATCGATATCCACGAATTAATGGATAGATACGAGTTAGGTCCAAATGGAGCTTTAATCCTCGCTTCCGATCTAATATCTACGAAGCTTGGAGAAATCCAAGAGCAAGTAGAGGAGGAAAGGCCGGACTACATTATAGTAGATACTCCGGGACAAATGGAGCTTTTTGCTTACAGGAAAAGCGGTCCCTTTATAGTTCATGGTCTTAGAGGAGAGGGTAAGGTGATAGTATTTTTATCGGATCCATGGATGTTAAATACGCCTGAGAACTTCTTATCGGTAATGCTATTAGCATCTTCAGTTAGAGTACGATTCAAGCTTCCGTTTCTACATTTACTGAGCAAGATAGATGTTGCTAAGGAGGAAGCTAAAAAGGTCATGAAATGGTGCTATAATCCCCGTTTAATAGAAGAAGAGCTAATGAGAATACCCGATGGAGAAAATTATCTAATGTATACCGGCCTTTATAGGTATATGTTAAAGAAGGGGTTCATTTACAAGTTAATACCGATGTCTTCGGTAACTCGCTACGGCTTTCCGGACGTATCGGCCGCTATATCGAACCTATTTAAAGGAGGGGAAGAGATGGCAGGGTAGACGTTATCTGCTTTTCCTTCTCTTAGAAAAGGAAAGCATATCCTCTAGTTCGTCAACGCTATATAGCATTACGCCATAGCTCCTAGCTCTTCTCTCAGCTCCTTCGCTAAATCCGTTAGAGACCAAAATGGGCCTTATAATCATGCCAAGCTTCTCTTCTATTAAAAACCTAACAAATTCGTCAAAGTCTCTTTTAGCTTGAGTTACATCTCTTGGCGTCGCTTTCTCCGTATTTTTACATTGAACAACGAAGGCTATTCCTTTCCTATGGATAAGTAAATCCACTATCCTATCTCCATACTTCTTCCTCTTTTCCACCCTCCATCCGTATTTCCTAGCTAATAGTTCGATCATATCCTCTAGCTCCTTTCCCTTCTCCGTGGAGCTTTTCCTCGCCATTCTAACTCACTCTCATCTTCTGTAGGAGGAATAGAGCGGCATTTAAAGCCCCGTACTCAGCAAGCTCAGGCTTATCTGCCCATGCTAGTATAACGACGTCTCCCTCTCTAGGGGAGGTCTTAGCCATTATTTCCCTTGCTATTTCCGGATAGGACTGGCTTACATTTTCGAGCTGAGGCATCCATAATTGTCCTTCAATAACGGTAAATAGGGAGGCTCCAGAAGCCCCTCCCATTATCGCTTTATCCCTCTCCTCCAACCCCTTTTTAACGTACTTAGCTCCTCCCTTTATAACTACGGCGAAGTTATGCGGTTTCGCGTAATCTATATTCAATTCCGAGTATAGGCTAATCAAGGAGGAGATGGAGTTGTATATTTTTAATCCGTAGTCGGTAAGCTTACATCCCTTTCTATCACTAGTTACGAGCCTCATATCTTTCATCCTAGATATTAAAGTCCTTACGACCCCTTCTCCTATTTTCAGCTCCTTAGCCAGCATCTTCCTTCCAACTTGTCTCTTATCGATTACTAGTATGGCCTTGAACAGATGGGTAGGGGTGAAAGAAGGAAGAGGACCTTTCACCTCTCTCATCATTTCTATAAAGGTCATTGTCATGATAAAGTTTATAAGCTATATATAAAGTCAACCTTTATATAGGATGGATCATCCATCCATGATGATGAACCAAAAAAAGAAGGTATCCACCCTCGCCTTATTAGTTGCTTTAGCGCTCGCTACGAACTACCTGATGTTTCCTCTTTGGAACATCAAGTTAATGGATTTCCTAGTATTTACAGCTGGATTTCTACTAGGCCCTCTCTATGGAGCGCTAGCTGGAATTTTAGTATGGCTCGTATACGGTACATTAAACCCCTTGGGTTTTAACCTCTTCGTTCTCCTTATGGTCGCTCCTCTAGAAACCTTATACGGTATAGCGGGAGGTTTAATGAAAAAATGGAAGCTATCCGTATGGGCGGCTTCTATGCTGGGGTTTATGGCAACCGTTGCTTACGACGTAGTAACGAATGGTGTAACGGGCCTTTTATTTTACGGAGGAAGCTTCCTGTTAGGCTTACAAGTAGGGGCTCCCTTTGCTATAGCTCACGAAATCTCTAATTTACTAATCTTCTCCACCTTGATTCCCCTATTATACCCTAGGATTTCTACATTGTATATCGGAAAGGTGAAAGTTGTTGAACGCTAAGTACGGTATTACCATCGTTGTTTTACTTGCCATTTCATCAATAAGCATCTGGTACTGTCTAAATCTATCAAGTGAAGTTTCTAAGCTAAAGTTTCAAAACGAGGAGCTATCGGAGAAGATAAAGGCTCTACAACAAACTATAGATAAGTTAAAGAGCGAAAATGAAAGGCTTAGCAATTACTTAGATGAAGTAAGCGTTTCGATAAATCTACTAGTTAAATTTAAAAACGGTACTGAGAGATGGTACAATAACACCTTATTGCCTATAGGCTCCACCTTACTTAACGCTACATGTAAAATACTACAACCAGTTAAGTACACCACGTATTCCTTCGGCGTCTTCGTTGATGGAATATTGGGAATAGAAAATAAAAAGCCATTTTACTGGCTTTGGTGGAAGTATGAAAACGGATGGAAAATGGGAGAAACGGGAGCGGACGCGGAGATTCTTAAAGATGGAGGAATATATGCATGGGTTTACACAGATACCTCTAAACCTCCCTCCCCTCCTTAAAATAGCTTTCCGTTCCTAATGTCATCTAATAGGAGCCTATAATTGTAGCCCTCTTGAAGAGCTTTAGCGCTAGCCTCCAAGATATTATCAGACGTAGCGGTAGTAGCCCATCTTCTCTTTCCATCTCCAAACTCTATGAAAACTCTAACGTAAGAAGCCGTTCCCCTACCGCTATCTACTACCGTAACCTTATAGTTGAGAAGCTCAACCTCTTTTAAGGTTGGAAACTTCTTTAGAATGGCCTTTCTCAAGGCTTGATCAAGAGCATGAACAGGTCCTACGCCATTTGCTTTAGCGTACGAAATCTCACCAGCCGTTTTAACGATAACTTGTCCCTCGGATTCCAAAGTTTCCTGATCTTTTCTTGCACTAGCCATCCAATACAGAATCTCAAAATAATTGGTCTTTACTCCTAGATTTTTAAACAAGATCATATGGATGGAGGCATCGGCGTTTTCCAAAGAGTATCCCTTAGCTTCTAGCTTCTTTATCTCCTCAAGGGTCTTCGTCACAGCTTCGCTTTGTTTTTCTAATTTAAGCCCTAACTTCAGAGCTTCGTTTATAACAGCGGCTCTTCCCGCTAGCTCAGACACTAGTAATTCTCTTTTATTTCCAACTAATGAAGGCTCTATGTGTTCGTACGCCCTCGCTATCTTCAATACGGCATCTACGTGAACCCCTCCCTTATGAGCGAAGGCTTTCTCTCCTACATACGGTTGGTAAGGATCGGGCTTCCAGTTCAAAAGCTCGTAAACGTATCTAGATATTTGAGTTAAGTATTTCAAGCCCTCCTCCCTAGAACCTTTTAAGGCCTTTAATCCCATCTTTATTT
>CALBHZ010000237.1 GCA_937892815.1 uncultured archaeon
CGATTCTCCTTATCACAGCATCTTGGAGTTGTCCTGAGCTTAAAAATTCCTCTTTCGTTACTCCCCTCGTATATTCTTCTATTCTTTCTATGCACTCTAGAATATGCTCGATGAAGATTCTTGGATCCTTCTTCATAGTATCACTTTTTGCTCTTGTAAAATTCTGTCTCTAAGCAAAGGATGTAGTGAATTGTAAGTTAGAACGTCTACCCTTCTTCCTAAAGCTTCTTCCAATTCTATTTTCAGTCCTGCAAGATCGAGTAAGCTTTTCTCGCTTTTAAACTCGACAAGAATGTCTATATCGCTATCTTCTTTCTGTTCCCCCCTAACAAAAGAACCGAAAAATGCAGCCCTGTTAACATCGTAACGTTTCAGTATCGGAATAATCTTGTACTTTATTTCTTCTAACTCCATATTCATCAGTACTAATTTTCGCTCAACGTTTTTATCTTTAACCCTTTCAAATAAGAGGATTTTTACGAGGATGCGTTAGCTTACAGCTCAAAATCATAAACCATCTATTGGAAGTTACATCACGAGGACGGACACGTTGGTTTCTAAAGAGATAATGCAGAAGATCGAGAGGTTAAGCCTTTGCCCTAGCTGCAATCTTGAGATGCGCTCTCTAGGAAAATCGGTTTAATTTCGCTTCTAGCCGCTTTTTGGATAAGCGCGCTTAATCCTTAGAGAATAATCGATAAAAACGAGCTAGGAAACTCGCATTAACATTTGGTTAAGATGGGAGCGAGCGTAATCATGGAGAAAGGGCTCACTTAATTTTCTAATTGGGAACTCGGCTTACCAATTCATTTAAGGCTTCTCAAGAAAGTTTAAATAAAAGGCGTAGTCAAGCTTATTGAGAAGCTATGATAGTGGTGAATACCGATTTCGTTCCAGGTTATGAAATAGAGAAGGTTTTAGGCTTAGTATGGGGCTCGTCTATAAAGGCGAAGCACTTGGGTAAGGATATCAAAATGACCTTTAAGCACTTAGTTGGAGGAGAGCTGGCCGATTATACGCAAATGCTTGAAGAATCGAGGAAGGTCGCATTAAATAGGATGATTGAAAAAGCGAAAAGCTTGGGAGCCGATGCTATAATCAATGCGAGGTTCACTACCTCGGCCGTTATGTCTGGAGCCGCCGAGATCATGGTGTATGGAACGGCCGTTAAGCTGAAGTCTAGGTAAGGTTTTTAGCGCAAAGCCTTCCTTTAGCGGTTAAGAAGTACCTATTTTCGTAATCTATATCGACGTATTCCTCCTCCATAAGCTTATTCAAAGTACTGCTTAACTCTTCCTTCTCGAGCTTTAATTGATTTTCTATATCGAGAAATTTGAGCTTTTTACCGTATAAAAGCCTAATTACGTCTTTTTCCAGAGGATTAAGGGCTGAAATCCAAGAGGGGTCGAATTTCAGGCTATACCTTCTGTACAAAGAAAATAGAGGGATAAAGTACGCAGGAGAGGCGGCTGTTGCCGCTATCAGAAAAACCGTCTTAGAAACGGGTAAGTTTATAGTAAGCCCTAGGATAACAGCTACGATAACCCCTATCATGATAGCGAGGAGAGATCTCCATTCCTCGCCAATCCTCTTCGCTAACCAATCATATATAGCTCCGAAAATCGTGTTAACTATTAAAGAGTAGATAAATACCGCAATAGGCGATATGTACAAAACCATAAGGTACACAGTTCTTATTAACTCAGGTTGAAGAGGAGCATAGAGCGAAATTAGAGCTGCGAATTCTTCAAATGACATCTGTAGAATGGAGAATAGCGAGATGGCAGTTAAAACTGAGCTATATACTATGCCTGCGAGGAAACCCGCCTTAACTCCCGGATTCACGAGGAAGGGTGCTGTTTCATTTTCTTAAATTCTTATCGGTGCTGCGTAAAAAGAAATGCAACAAGTTCTTCTACACTTATTGACAAACGATAAAATTAAACACGTAAGGAAAAAAGCGATTGATGCAGGTGTTAGAGTTCGATAGAGAACAGGCGATTAGACATCTCTCCACAATCTGGAGTGGATATGAAGGAGAAAATTGGTTTGAAATAAGGATCATCCCTCTAGATAGGAGGCAAGGATGGCCCATAGTGAAGTTCTTTAAGGATGTGGAAGGAGCGGTGGAATGGATTGATGAAAACTGGAACAAGTTAAGGCTTTATGAAAAACACGTGTTCTACGGTGTTCTTCCAAGGTGTAGGTTGCCTAAGAAAGGGGGGAGAAGCGAAGATGTAAAGTGGGCGAGGACGTTCTTTTGTGATCTGGATTATCATAAGGAAATGAGGTTAATCGAAGCTTTAATCGACGGAAAAGTAACTGAGGAAGATTTAAAGAGAGAAAGGGAAGACTTCATAGTTCAAGAAAACAAGGTAGTTTTTATAGATAAGCCCGCTCTTGAGAAGGTCCTTAGACATGTGGAGACGAAAATGGGTATGAAACCGCAGCTCGTTATAGATAGCGGACACGGATACCACTTGTATTTCATATTGAAGGAGACAATAGATGTAGAAGAATGGTACTTAACGCAAAGCTCGTTGATAAATAAGTTAGGAGGAGATGAGAAAACTAAAGATCCCGCTAGATTGTTAAGGGTTGCGGGAACTTGGAACCTAAAGTATAGATCTAAACCCGTAAGTTGTAGAATTGCGTATATTGAAGAGGGGGAAGTTAGCATCGATATCGTTAAAGAGGGGTTATCTAAGCTTAGCTAACGAGCGGAGGTCACGTTCAAGTTTACACCGTATTTAAAAAGTACGAGAGGTGTCGAGGAAAGGTTACTAGTTAGGAGGGGGCTCGCTATATGCGTTCAGATCGTGAGCTGATAGCGAGCGCCTATAGATGGAAAGGAGGGATCGAAAGCAGAGGAATAAATTTACTCGTAAAAACGAGTAAAACCTGTATGAGAAAGTTGAGGGTTTGATGAAGAGAAATACTTATGTGGAACGTGGAGATAATTGCTACCTCCCTGATAAGAATTTCAGATGATCACGGGAAATGGTTAAGAGATTGTTAACTAGAGGCTTAATGAAGAGATGCAAAGATTAGAACGTAGGAAGTTACTAGAGGTTGAAGTACATTTCGAATTCGAAGGGATGTGGGATCTGTTGGAGTTTTAGGTATTCCCTTTCCCCCTTATCCACAATGAAATCGATGATGTCGCTACTGTATATGGGTTTAAGGTATTCGTGATCCGATTTTAACTCTTCTACCGCTTCCTTTAGACTTCTAGGTAACTCCTTGATCCCCAGCTCCCTTCTCCTATTCGGAGGTATCTTATACACATCTTCATCTATAGGATCTCCTGGATCTATCTTCTTATCTATACCATCTAAGCCTGCTAACAGTATTGCCGAGAAAGCTAAGTAGGGGTTGCAGGAAGGATCCGGCGTCCTGTACTCTATCCTCTTATGTCCCGGTTTCCTCTTGTAGTATGCGGGTATCCTTACGATGACGCTCCTATTCGCTCTACTCCACGTTATGTATACGGGAGCCTCGAAGCCTGGAACTAACCTTTTGTAGCTATTCGTAGTTGGAGCAACTATAGCGGCTAGGCTTCTACTATGTTCTAAAAGCCCGCCTACGAAGTATCTACCGAGTTGGCTGAGCTCAGCGTACTCATCTAAAGGATCGTAAAAAGCGTTCTCCTCACCTCTCCATAAGCTAATGTGCGTATGCATTCCGCTAGCGTTATCGCCGTAAATGGGCTTAGGCATAAAGGTAGCCACCTTTCCCATCTCGGCTGCTACGGTTTTAGCTACGAGCTTTAGAGTTAATATCGAATCTGCCGTGTTCGTTAAGGTATCTTGGTATATGTTAATTTCGATCTGACCCGCAGCAGCGACTTCATGATGATGAGCTTCAACGATTATGCCGAAGCTGCTTAGATAGTTAGATACCGTATTCCTATAACTTTCAAGCGAATCGATGGGAGGTACGGCGTAGTAAGCGTCCTTAAAGCCAGCTCTATAGGAGCTATTAGACCAAGGCGCTTCATTAGAACTTATTTCATAGGATTGTCTAAAGTAGGGGTTCATCGTATCCCATTTGACTCCATCGAAAACGAAGAACTCTAACTCGGGGCCCCATAAGGACTTCATTCCGTACTTATCGTTTAGGTAACGTTCTGCGCTTTGAGCGATGTATCTAGGATCCCTTTTCAGCCTTCCCCTTCCCATTCCGGTATAGACATCAGCTATTAACCTCGCTGTCTTATTTTTCTCCCTCGTCCAAGGTAGAATTGCGAAGGTGTTTGGATCTGGTAGCAGTACCATATCCGAATCTTCTATCGTTGAGAATCCTCGAATACCCGAGCCATCGAGTTTATTAAATCCCTCTTTAAAGCTCTCTTCATTGAACTTATAAGATGGGATCGTGACCTGTTTAAGCCTTCCTAACAAATCCGAAAACTGTAAGTTTACGAAATCTATTTCAGCGCTTTCCAATATCCTAAGGACATCTGAAGGAGAGTATTTTCGTTCAATAAGCTTCCCTTCTGACCATTTGTACGGCATAAGTAGGGTATAAAATATCTAAATTTAAAGATTTACGCTTATATTATGAATATTTGTATAATAAATACTTGCATAAATAAACGAATGATCGTCTTGATTACCTTTAAAGCTTAAGCGTTTAAACACCATCTTTATAGGTATGGAGTTCTAAGTATGTGTAGCTATGGCTAGAGATGTCTTCTCCCTCTTAAGCCCTTTGCTACAGGACATGTTGCTGGAGAGGGGATTCAGAGAGCCTACCGAGACCCAAAAAGCATCGATGGAGTACGTCGCCAAGGGTGAAAATGTACTAATTGTTGCCCCTACCGGATCAGGGAAGACGGAAGCCGCTTTTCTTCCAATTTTAGATAAAATGTTAAAAGAAGGAAGGGCTTCGGGTATTAGGCTTCTCTACATCACTCCCCTTAGGGCTTTAAATAGGGATTTAATTGAAAGGTTTGAATGGTGGTGTAAGCGTTTAGATCTCAGACTTGCGGTAAGACATGGCGATACTCCGGCTATTGAGAGGAGACGGCAATCCTTAATTCCTCCCGATATATTGATAACTACTCCTGAGACCTTACAAGTCCTCTTAGTAGCTAGGAGGTTAAGGGAAAGCCTAAGGAACGTTAAGTGGGTTATTGTAGATGAAATCCATGAACTCGCCTCAGATAAAAGAGGAGCTCAGTTAGCTATAGCCCTAGAAAGACTAAGGAGGATTACCAAGGAGGAATTTCAAAGGATAGGGCTATCGGCTACTGTAGGAAACGCCGAAGAAGTTGCGAGATTCCTCGTCGGAATAGGTAGAAAATGTAAAATCGTTAAAGTAAGGGTACCTAAGCCCTTCGAGTATAGAATAGTATACCCTCAACCTAAGGAAAGAACAGATACACCTATACATCCAGTAGCCTTAGCAAGAATGGACGTCATCCTACAGTTGCTTCCAAAGGGACCTATTCTAGTTTTCACAAATACTAGAAGTGAAGCAGAGGCCTTAGCGAGTAGGCTCAGACTTTTGCATCCGAGAGCGCCTGTAAGCGTTCACCACGGTAGCCTTTCAGCTGAAAGAAGGGGCATGGCTGAATCGGGGCTTAGGCTAGGCAACTTAAAAGGGGTGATATGTACGAGTAGCTTAGAGCTGGGAATAGATATCGGTACGATAAACTTGGTTGTTCAATACAACTCCCCAAGACAGGCCTGTAAGCTATTGCAAAGGGTAGGCAGAAGCGGGCATTCTTTGACTAAGGTGAGCCGAGGAGTTATCATAGCTCAAGATGGAGATGATGTCTTAGAAGCAATGGTCTTAGCTAGAAGAGCTCTTGAGGAGGAAGTAGAGCCTATTACCATACCGAACAAACCCCTAGATGCGCTAGCTCAACAGCTAGCTGGGTTAGCAATGGAAGATATGGTGATGAAGGTTGAGGACGCTCTCCACTTGATAAGGAGAGCGTATAATTACAGGGATGTCAGTAGAGAGGAAGTAGAGCGTGTACTAGAATTCCTTTCGGATAAAAGGCCTCAAGTGATTAGGTTTTCAGAAGGCGCTTTCTTCCGACCTTCTAGGCAGGAGAAGCTGTACAAATATTACTTCCAAAACTTAAGCATGATCCCAGAAGAGAAACAGTACCCGGTAATTACCGAAGATGGCAAGGTAGTAGGGGTTTTAGATGAGGCGTTTATCGCTGAGTACGGAGAAATAGGTACTAAATTTGTTTTAGCCGGAAATGCTTGGATAATTACGCAGATATTCAGAGGAACCGTTTACGTTAAAGAGGCCGAGGATCCCTTAGGAGCCATACCGAGCTGGATAGGAGAGGAAATACCGGTCGTAGAGGAAGTCGCAAAAGAGGTAGGAGCTATAAGGAGAGAGGTAGAGGATGGGGTAAAGCGTGGAAAGTTAAGAGAGGTATTGGAAGGTTTAACGCGCAAATATCCGATAAGCTATAACGATTTACTTGAAGGCGTTAAGGAAATTATTGAGCAAGCTGAGAAGGGATATCCCGTTCCTAGCGATACTTTAGTGACGATCGAGAAAGTCGACGAATACGTAGTACTACATACTCATTTAGGTTTAAAGGCCAATCGTACCTTAGCTAGGATTTTAGCATATGAAATGAGCAGGGAAACTGGAAAGGCTATTTCAGTTAAAAATGATCCATATAGGATTGTTCTTGAATGTAGAGGATTGAGCTCAGACGACGTCTTAAGGACGCTGCTTAACTTAAAGAGCGTGGATATCGAGTCTAGAGTTAAGGAAGCATGCGAAGAAACCGGGTTGTTTAGGAGGAGATTAGTTCAAGCTGCTAGGAAGATGGGCGTTATAGAAAAGGAAGCGGATATATCCGGACAAGAAGTTAAGCTGCTAGCATCTACTCTCAAGGGAACGGTTGTGTATCAGGAGGCAATGAGAACTCTTCTAGAAGAGGATCTCGATGTGAAGGCGATATACAGGTTTCTAAAGGACGTTTCGGCTAAAAGAGTAGTCGTAAAAAATCTAGGAAAGTTAAGCGCTCCCACCCCTATCGCTAGAATTGGGCTTGAGGAAATGGCGGTAAGAGGAGAGTTGATAGATCCGGGAAGAATGAAGAGATTGCTAATTGAAAGCGCGAAAGCTAGAATAGATGGATGTAGGAAGACGCTAGCTTGTCTATCTTGTTGGTCTGCAACGGAAGTAATAGTTGGAGAGCTAGAGGATCCGCCACGTTGTCCACGGTGTAAATCCTTAAACATATCGGTAGTTGACGAGGGAGTTGAGATCGTAGAGATAGTTCTCAGTAGGATGAGAAGGAAGGCTTTAATGCCGCTAGGAATGAAGAGGCTCGCTAATAAAATAGAAAAGGTTAGGAAATTGATCGCGGAGCACGGAAAGATAGCGGTTGAAGGGTTATGTTTTAAGGTCAACTTGAACAGATTGAAGAAGATGCTAGAAAAGAAGGTTGGAGATGATCTGCTTTTAGCTCTATTAGAAGAGGAGAGAAAGGCTATCTTGAGAAGGTTTAAGTGAACTAAGTTTCCTTAGCCTTAGATATTATGTCCTTTAGAAGGCCCGGCTCGTCTATCTCTACGATCATCCTCCATCCCTTCCTCAAGATATCTCCGTCTTCTTCGATGTAATTAAGCCTCTTCAGCTTATCGATTATCTGCTTCACCCTCCAGCTAGGCAGTTTCTGAGTTAGTATCCTCTCTACCGTCTTCCTTTGAACCATTCCCCCTCTTAAGTTAAGCTCTACGTCTATTATAGCGAGAGCTGCGGCCTCTTCGATTCTAAGCCACTTACTAAGTTCGGCTTCTCGCAAAGGCTCTTTAGGCTGTAACACATACCTAGCCTTTTCAGGCGATTTGTCCTCTTCATCTTCTACCTTCACTATCCTAAGGCCCAGCTTATCGGCCTCTACCTTAGCTACCTCTAAAGCGGCTAAGTAGTCCTTACCAAGCCTCCTTTTGAGCTCCCAACCTTTTAGCCCGGGAGTTGATCCCTCGAAGAGGAGCATTTTTAAGGCTTTAATACCCTTCTCCCTAAGCTCTTCTTCCTCTCCCAATCTCGCTCACCTCTATCGCTATGCTGAAGGGTTCTCCTTTTCCGGGCTTTAATATCAAGATGGTTTTAGTTAGAGGCTCCTTCTTCAAAGCTATCTTCCCTATGGTAGCTAGATACCCCAGCAAAAAGGCCTTCTCTAGCCTCTCTTTCTCGGGAAACCTCGATAGGTATGAACGATAATCGATTGGGCCTCTCTCTAGTAGCGACATCAATTCCTCGTATAGTTTATTCGCTTTCTCTTTCACGCTTTCAGGGGTTAAGCTCAGAGGCTCCGTAGTTAAATCCTTATAAGCTATAGGAGCGGGCTCCTCGTAACTACCCCATGGTCTTACTGCTTCCCAGTAAGTTAAGCCGTCTCTTAACCTTTCGATCGATATCCTCTTTAGCCCTATAATTGGGTAGAAGTTTTTAGAAAGTGCGCTAGAGATCTCCTTTAAGCTGAGCTTCTCGATCTTTTCCCTCACTAAATCCGGATCTACCCTTAGCCCTCTTAACGCATCAACTACCCACTTTTCCTGCATTTCAACGATTTTAGATACGGAATTCAAAGCTTTAGAATCGAGCTTTAAGAGCTCTACGTTCCTCCTCTTCCTCTTTAGCTTCTCTAAAAGATCCCTAACATCGACTAAAAATGGATCGGCTCCGCTCCTCTCCAGCTCTCTAGGGAGGTCGATTATCCTTTCCCGTATCAGCTTATCTTGCCTCACGACTTACCACCTTTAACTCGCTTCCCCTAACCGTTTTCTGCACCATAATGTAATGAACGTCGGGATCGAAAAATGGAGGGAATCCGGGAGATATTACGATATACTGTACGTCCTTTTCCTCTTTAAAGTAGGAATGTATCGCTTTAAAGAACAGTTCTCTATTTACGGGATCCATGTGAACATCGAATTCGTCTACGGCTCTAAACGGAGATAACACGTGTTTTTGCGTCGCTAAAAGGAAGGCCATGACCGTAGAGCTTTTCTCTCCACCGCTTTGGGTATAGGCATCTAGTGTAACTAGAGGGGTGCCCTTAGCTCCTACCTTCAGGACTAATCCCGCTTTATCCGGCTCCTCCTCGTTAATTAGCTCAACGTGACCATGAGTATTTAAGGTACTTAAAATAGCTTGGAATTCCCGATCGATGCTTTTTAAAAGGCCCTTTATTACGGCTCTCCATTCCTCGCTCCTTTCAGCTATCTCCTTTAAAGTCGCTCTCTTATTTTCCTTAACCCGCTCTAGCTTAGCTCTATATTCCTCTATCTTGCTCTTTAAATCCAAATACGCTTTTTCAGCCTCCTCAGCTACCGCCCCTATAGCTCTAAGCTGTGCTAAGATGGCCTTCTCTTCATCTTCTACTTCAGTTAAGCTTCTTACTTCACTAGGTCTTTTCCCTATCCGTTCAGCGCTTTCCCTTTCCCTCTCTAATTCCTCCTCTACCTCCCTTATCTCCCTTCCAAGCTTCCTCATATCCGATTTGATTTGGTTTATTCTGTACTTCGTAACCTCCAGCTTTCCTTTCATAATAGCTAGGAGCTCAGCTACCTCGGGAATGGAGCTTAGTTTTCTAGAAAAATCGGACAGCTTTCTAGATAGTTTCTTTTCTTCTTCCTCACTCGTAGAGGAGCTGGCGCTTAGATATCCTATTTTTCTAGCCATTTCTTGTATAGGACCGAGGTCTTCGATGAGCTGATTTACCGTTACGTTCAACTTATCCATTACGCTTTCATATTCCCTCTCTTCATCTAACGATCTAAGTTCTAGCCTACGTAGTTCGGTCTCCAGTTTCCCTCTCTTTTCTTTTAAGTTAAACAATGTCTTTTCGAGCTTATCGACTAAAGCCCAGGCCTTCTCTACCCTCACTTCTTCGAGCCTCTTTTTTAACCTCCTATACTCGATAAGCCTTTCATACTGCTCTCTCCATTTCTCCATGGATTCAGTAGCTTTTTCTAAAAGGCTCTGATACTCTTCCTCATCCTTTAGGATGTTTTCCAACCTCTCCTTTGCCTCCTTTAAATTCTCCCTTATCGATGCAATTCCAACGGCTTCCTCTACCATTCTCAGCTTTTCTTCTGGAGACATAACGATGAATTTATCGATAAAGCCTTGAGGCATTATAATTAAGAGGTTCTCCGGATTTAACCCCAGCTTTCTTAAAGTCTCGACTACCTCAATTTTAGATACCTCCTTGTAATCTATTTCAAACCAGTAGCTACCATCCTTCCTAATGTATCTGGATAATAAAACCGTATCCTTCTTGTACGGAAGAGGCCTCTTTCCGTTCACGGGGGAGTTATCTAACACTAACGTTACCCTCGCTATCTCCTTTCCTCTCCTAACTAGATCTGAAAGTTTCTTCGCTCTTTCAGTAAACGATTGTCCTAAAGCAACGGATATTCCTATTAGAATCGTCGACTTGCCGGCTCCATTTGGCCCAACAATTACGTTTAAGCCGGGCTTAAACGTAATTCTTCCATACTCATAGCTCATGAAGTTCTCCAGTATTACCTCTCTTATGAAGGCTCTACCTTCGCTCACTTCCCTCACACGACCAACTTAAACATCTCTTTAAAAAGTTATAATTAGGCGTGTTAATACTAGCAAATCGGAATGTAAATTGTGCTAAAGCTCCTCCCCCGTGAACAACGATTCCTCCGCAAAAATGGGAGCGTTGTAGTAACAAGCTAGAGCTATAGCGTCCGAGGCCCTATAATTTGAGAGCTTTATCTTCTTATCCCTTCCAACGAAGTAGAGGTTCGCTCTCAAAACCCCTCCTCTCTTATATATCTCCACCTTTTCTAAAGATAAGCCCTCGTAATCGGCTAGCTCGCTTAACATCTGGTAAATCGTAGGTATAGATGTCCTATCTCCCGATAAAAACCTAGAAATATGAAGAGAGACTTCTCCTCCGAAAGAGCCCATAATGAAGGTTCCTCCCTTTATAGATCTTAAAATTAATACGCCTTCTACTCTTGTTTCATCTGAGTATCCCACTTCAACTACTTCAGCTTGAACATACCTAGGCTCCATTCGCGCTCCACCTCTCCTATATCTTAAACGATCCTATATTAACCATCTTCCCTTCTCCATCACGAGCTTTCCATCAAAGTATATCTTACCGTCTTTCCTCAGGTCTTTAATCATATCCCAGTGTATAGCGGATTCGTTTTTGCTTAGAGTTTCCTCATACCCCCTTCCCAGAGCTAAGTGTATCGTCCCTCCTATTTTTTCATCGAAGAGGATGTTCTTTACGGGCCTCGTTATATTGTAATTTAAGCCGATGCCGAACTCTCCTATTCTCTTAGATCCCTTATCGGTTTCTAGCATCTTTAATAGGAACTCTTCGTTTTCCCTCGCTTTCGCTTCTACAACTAGGCCATCCTTGAACTTCAAGTAAATGCCTTCTACTACATTTCCCATGTAAACGGCTGGGATATCGAAATATATCTCTCCGTTTACGGAATCCTCGACTACGCTCGTAAAGACCTCTCCATCGGGCATATTCTTAGTGCCATCTCCTATTACGGATCTCCTTCCCTTTACGCTAAATTCTAGATAGGTATCTGGCGATTCTATTACTACCTTATCGGTGTTATCGATAGCTTCCTTTATCCTCCTCATATCTTCTACCATTTTCTTCCAATCTACTAAACAGGCCGAAAATACGAAGTCTTCGAATTCTTGTAGGGACATCCCCGCTTCTTGGGCTAAGGCGTTGGTAGGGTAGTAAAATATGACCCATCGGGTTTTTTCAACCCTCCAATCTAAAATGGGCTTCAACACCTTATACCTATCCGCTATCTTCTTAGGATCGACGTTGGACAGCTCCTTGACGTTGTCTGGCGCCCTAATTGCTATGTATACGTCCGTATTTTTTATTTCAAAGTATTCAACTTCCGGAAAGTGTTTTATTTGATCTTCGGAGGCGTATTTATAGAATATGTAAGCCCTGCCTGGAAGATCCGTTTTTACGCGCACGTATGCTCCCCTTTGTAAGGCGAGCTTATAGACTTCTAGAGCGAGGTCTTTAGCTTCGTAATCGGTTACAATCTGAACGCGGTCTCCCTTTTTAATTTGAGTAGAATAATCCACTAGGATTTCAGCTACTCTAGAAATTCTTTCATCCACCATTTTTTTCACCTTGTTCTAACTATCTATAGGTTAAGCTAAAAATGTATCCCCAAACTAATATCAATATAAGAGAAAAATCTTAGCCGAGTGAATTAGAGTTAAATAGCTCCTTAATGAATTTCCTATCCTCTCTACTTATCACTAAACTTCTTTTCGGATAGGGTATTTCTATTCCCTCCTCGTCAAATCTCTTCTTAATTTCCTTTAGTAGATCTCTATGCATGTACCAAGCCGTTAACTGATCTTTAGCACACGTTATAAGCCTTAGGGATATGCCGGATTCTCCGTGTTCCATTACTAAAGCCTTAGGAAGGCCTTCTTTAGGAAGAAAGTCGGGATGAGACTTTGCGACTTCTACCATTATCTGCATAGCCTTCTCTAAATCCGATTCATAGGATATTGACGTATCCACGTAAAGTATCATGGTAGGATCTCCATAGCTGTAGTTAGTAACTACTTCGGAATCGAAGACCGAGGTAGGTATTATAAGCCTCTTATTATCCCACGTTCTTATAATAACTCTAGTTAGAGTTATATCCTCAACGTATCCATATTCCCCTCTGAAGTTTATTAGATCCCCGATTCTTAAAGACTGAGAAGATGCTATTACTAATCCTGATATTATGTTAGAGAGGCTAGATTGAGCGGCTAGACCGACTACTATGGATATAAAGCCCGCCGTCAACAGTAAGGACGATACCACGCTCCCAGCTTCTGGATACAGCTGGGATATTCCAGAGAATAGCATTACTAAGACTATTACCAGAACTATTACCCTTCTCAGGAACTGTAGGAGAGTGGCTAAGCTGGGATTTCTCTTAGATATCGGAGATAGCACCTTTACCGCGAACCTGTTAACTAGGTATGCTACGAGAAAGGTTGTCACTATAATCGCTATAAGCGGTAAGATCTTCTCTTGTACTAGCATACACCAGGTTATAACTGCATAAGCTATTTTACCCGTTAACTTAAAGAAAATAGCTTAGAAAGTCTTTTTAGAATTAGCTTTTTATCTTCAGATCCGAGCTCTAAAGCCTCTATAACTTCTCTTAAATAGGAAATCGTCCTCTCATAGGTTCTCCTATCTACGGGATACGGAACGCCGTCCTTACCTCCGTGCGCGAATGAGTACTTGACAGGATCTCTCCAGCTGGGTTCCTCTCCGTAGATCAGCTCAGATGCGAGCGCTAAAGCCCTAATCGTTTTAGCTCCCACCCCTTTAAAGAGGAGCAGTTCTTCGTAGTTCTTAGGCTGATACTCGTATAAAGCCTTAAGCTTCGCCCAGTTTACATCCATTGGCATTCTAAAGCCCTCGATAACTACCCACTCCCTACTCACTTTACCCGTCCAGCTATCGATGGGCTTAACTCTTAGTTGAAGGCGTTTAAGAGCCGTTAAGGCGCTTATATCTCTAGCTATATCAACGCTCGCTCTCCTAGCTCCTTCCGATTCCCTCGCTACCATGTTCAGTACCGGTTTATTCGATTTATATCCTACAATGCCCGAGTGCGGTTCGTTCACCATATCCCTTATCTTGAAGCTAACCCAATGATACCTTCTCGCTAACCTATTTTCAGGGTTCATGCCTTGTTGGATTACGGCCCAATCCCCGTCTTCCGTAGCTATAAAGGCGTGATGGTAGAGGCCGTATCCAGCCTGTATAGCTACGGAATCAACCTTGGCTGTAAGCCTACTAGCCCTTACCCACTCCTCTAGCTTAGAGCTGCTTATGTTGAATGAGTTAGCTATTTCCTCTATTTGTTCAGGAGTTTTCTTGGCCATTGCCTTCCCTCCAGCTACCATTACTCCGAGATCTCCCTTTGAGAGAGCGCTCCTCAAAACGCCGGTAGTTACCGTAGTTAGCCCGCTACTATGCCAATCGAAGCCCAATAAACAACCGAAGGCCTGAAACCAAAAGGGATCCGATAGCTTTTCCAGAAAGCCTCTCCTTCCCTGATCCTCTATTATTAAGTACGCTACTTGATAGGAAAGCTTTTTCATTTTATCGACTAACCATTTCGGAGCCTTTCCCCAGTGTAGCGGTAGCTCAGTAAATCCTGTTGGTCTCATCTATTCTTACTAGTGATGAGGTTAAATAAAAGGTTATAATGTACATTAAAATTTTTGAAAAATAGGGTGAGAGAGTGAGGGAGTACAAGGTATGCGGCATTTGCAAGCAAAAAGTTAGAGCGGATCGATTTGAAGATCACGTGTTAAAACACTGGACCATGAGCTATACGTTGAAGAGCTTTAAGGAATATTTAGCGGAAGCGACCTTTGTGGAGAAAGTTAGCGAAGAGGAGAAGTCTTAACCCTCTCCCTCTTATTCTCCCAAACCTCCTTCTTCACCTGCTCTAACTTATCTCTCATGTTATCTAGCAGGTTTGGATCGTACCAGGCTATATTGCCCCTCTTAAGCATCTTCGTCATAACGGCCACGGATCTACCTACGTTAGCGGCATCTAGTACTGCATCCTTTATTTCTAGAACGTCTCCGCTAGTAGTAGCGTAAGCTAAGGCCCAAGGAGGAATTACCATTCCCATCGAGTTGAAGGTGGCCATTAAGTTAGATATTAGCTGTACCTGACCGCTATCCGCTCCCACGGCTATTAAACCTACTACCTTACCCTCTACCCAACATCTACCCTCTACGTATATCATGTTTTCGAACACCGTCAATCTATCTATGAAGTTCTTGAGATGGCCAGATACGCCAAACCAGTACACGGGAGACGATATTATTAGGCCATCGGATCTAAGGACCTTTTCGTATAAAATCTTCATTTCATCCTCTATTATACATGGATACTTGCATTTAACGAGATCATCACTCAAGCATCCTACACATGGGTTTATCTTATAATCGTACAGATTTACAAGCTCGGTTTTCGCTCCCTCCTTTTCAGCAGCCTTTAAAGCCACCGATAGCAACTTATATGAATTGCCATAGTTTCTCGGTGAGCCGTTTATGCCTAGAATCCTCACTTCCATAGAAATCACCTCTCAAGCATAGAAAGGGGAGTTTTATAAATTTACAAAATTTTAAAAATCTTTTATGGAAGGTCCCATATCGAGCCCTCCAGCGCGTATTAAATTCGGTATAACTTGGCTCTATGTCGCCGTTATCCGCCTGGCCGGGTTGGAAGACGCTTTCACTAAAGTCTCTTAACGCTATATCTTCACGAAAATGAGAGTAGGGATGCTACGATCTAACTACGAGAAAATCCGAACAGAAAGGGATTAGTTATAACTAATCACCTGAAGGCCGGTCGCTAATGGAAAAGTTCGTTCTGAACAGCCGGAGGAAGTGCGGAATTCGCTAGTCGGAAAAATTAAAACTTCTAAAGCGCATAAAGAGGAATAGAGTACCTCGGAAAAGTTGAGAAGGAGGTAGATATAGATGAGAAGGAGGGATCTAAGTGAGGCGGTGATAGTAAACCGCCTCCGTAAAGTAACGGATAACGAATTTGCGGATAGGAATGCTGAAAAATTGCACCTATTATACCCATCCATTCAAGCATGCTTAGGAAGATGTAGAGCATGGGCATCCTACGGAGGCGCCCTAGCCTCCGATACAGGTGGTATGCGCCATGGAAAAGAGTGCTCTTTAAACGAGGTGGGTTTGAGATGAGGATACTGCTCCTCTCCCCTCCAACTATAAGCGCGATTAAAACCGTTATTGGAACGACAGGTCCTCCCTTGGGACTAGCATATCTGGCTTCCATGGTGAGGGATGAGCATGATGTCCGCATCGTCGATTCTCTGGCTGAAGATTACGACTATGAAGACGTAGAAAGAGTGATAAGAAAGTTCAACCCCGATATTGTGGGTATATCTTCGACGACTTCGATGATGCCCGACGCGTACGTAGTTGCGGAGATGGCAAAGAGATATAACGAGAATGTGAAGGTGGTGATGGGCGGTCCTCACGTAACCTTTGTGCCGGACAGAACTTTCAAAGAATGCCCCTATATCGACTTCATAGTGAGGGGAGAGGGAGAGGTAACGTTCAAAGAGCTTGTTAATGCTTTGGAGAGAAATGAGGACCCTTCAAACATCTTAGGGCTCAGCATAAATAGAGGTGGGAAAGTAAAGAACAACCCTCCACGCCCTCTTATAAAGGATATCGATGCGATTCCCATGCCATCCTACGATTTGCTCCCTATGGAGAAGTATCAGGCCGGTGGGGTGAGGTTTGGAACCGTAATCACGAGCAGAGGATGCCCATTCAACTGCATATTCTGTTCCTCCTCTCTCCAGTTTGGAAAGAGATGGAGGGGGCACAGCGATTCGAGGGTGATCGAAGAATTGAAACTTCTTCACGAAAAGTATAGGATTAGAGAGATAGAGTTCTTAGATGACGAGTTTACCTTGAACAGGCCACGAGCGGTAAGAATTGCCAAGAGGATAAGGGAGGAAGGGCTCGATATTTCTTGGTCTGCATCTTCCAGAGTTGATACATTTACAGATGAGATCGCCCAGGCGATGGAAAAAGGCGGGTGTCATACCGTGTACTTTGGAATTGAATCTGGCTCTCAAAAAACCTTGAATTTCATAGGCAAGAAAATAACTCTAGAGCAATCGATTGTCGCAGTTAAGAAAGCGAAAAGCCACAAACTTAATGCCTTAGGAGCGTTCATTATAGGGTTTCCAGATGAAACAAAAGAGGATGTGGAGAAGACGATAAAATTTTCAAAAAAGGTAGGCGTGGATTACGCTCAGTTCACCATAGCCACCCCTTACCCTGGGACGAGGTTATGGGAATACGCATTGACAAAGAAGCTCATATTGACCTTCAACTGGAGAAAGTACACAACTCTAGATCCCGTAATGAAATTGAAAAATTTCACCAGTCAGCAGATAGTGAAAATGCTTCAGAAAGCATATCTATCGTTTTACGTACGTCCATCGTATCTAATTAAAGATCTGATTTTGAGAAAGGGCTTTATATTCAAAAGGGCTATTCTAGGAGCTGTAAAGATGCTCAGATTTATAGTGAAGGGCGGTTGAAAATGCCAAAGATAGTTTTAACGGCAGATAGGGCTCTATTCACAGATTACCACGGCTATGATTTCTTTGGATTTGGCTTGTGCTTACCATATAGACTCGTACCCAAGTTCGTGGAATACCGCGTACTCGCACCTAAGACGCCAGTAGACGGTTTAAGGGCAAAGTACGCTCCTTACGCTCTAAGTAAAGTAGAGGCGTCCTTACTCGCTTCTGGGCTTAGCAGAGAAGACGTGGTTGTTGTCCCTCCACATGTGATAAGGAAGGCCATTGATAGAGATACGGAGATAGTTGGAGTACACGTAGTTGACCCGAAAGGTTTAGCCCCGGTTTCGTGGACGTTAAAAGCGTTAAGTGGGGGCGGTAAGACCTGCACGGAACTCGAATTTGAGAAGCTTATATACGAGATAAAGTCTTTGAAGGAGAAATATAAATTCAAGGTTATAGTAGGCGGTCCAGGTAACTGGCAGTTGAGAGGATACGAAGACGAGTACGGAATAGATGTATTATACGATGGCGAATCTGAGATAACATATCCTGCTATTGTTAAGAAAATCCTTAATGGTGAGGAAGTGCCGAGTTACGTGCAAGGGGAATCCGCGCCTGTAGATAAGATTCCACCCATAACAACGCCGAGTAGAAACGGGCTAGTTCAAGTTACGAGAGGATGTCCAAGGAGATGTCACTTCTGCAACCCAACGATGTGGAAGTTTAGATCGATCCCCCTAGATAATATTATGAAGGAAGTAGAATTAAACCTAAAGAACGGCATAAAGAACATAAGCTTCATTGCGGAGGACGTGCTTCTTTACGGTGCTAACGGTCTCCAACCAAACTCCGATGCGGTTAAAAAGCTGTTTAAATCAGCGGTAGATTTAGCAGAGAAGTACGGGGCTTCGAGGAGTATAGGGTTTTCGCACGTATCCTCTTCTTCGGCACTAGCCGCGAAGGACGTAGTTAAGTACATCTCGGAAATCGAAGAGTTAAGCGATGATAATCCGGCGTTCCCTCAAATAGGTCTAGAATCTGCCAGCCCGAGACTCGTGAGGAAGTACTTCAGAGGAAAGGTATATCCTTGGAAGCCTGAAGACTGGCCGAACATCTTAATCGAATCTTCAAAACTGTTTAACGATGTGTATTGGTATCCATGCTACACGTACATCATAGGGTTTCCCGATGCGACACCGGATGACTATGTAGCAACTACGGAGTTAATAGATAATTTGAAGAGCGAGGGTTTTATTGGATGGACTTTCCCCTTACTATTGATACCGATGGGAGGCTCGATAATAGAGAGGTCGAGGAAAACGGGCTTCACATACTTATCAAAACTACCAAAGGAAGCTATTGATTGCATGGTAGCTGGCTGGAAACTAAGCGCTCGTAATTCCAGAAGATTGGTCGGTAAACTAATGAAAGGCATGAATCCATTAACATCGAGGATAATGCTTAGTCTAGCATTTAAGGCGATAGATGCTATAGAGGCTGTCTCTTATACACATCTCCGAGCCCACGAGACCTCTCTACATCTCGTATGCCGTCTTCTGCTTGAA
>CALBHZ010000238.1 GCA_937892815.1 uncultured archaeon
TGTATAAGAGACAGAACCGAGACTGAGCAGGAGGTAGTAAGTGTAACAGCCTCCGGTGCCTCTTGGTTCGCGTATAGGGCGAAGTGCCTAAAATGCGGCAATGTCAATACTATTTGGGAAAGGACGTAGATAAGTGACTACGTACCTGCAAAGTACGACAAAACCTAGCTGTTCTCGGTAGTGTGGATGCTAGATGCAAAAAGCATTGATGTTTGGTTTCGGAGAACTATCTTTAAAAGGCTCTTATGTAAGAATAGTTAGAGGAGACTTTTTTGAACTTGAGGCCGATGAAGTAAAGGGCGTTAACGTTGAGTTGAGGCCTATCGGGCTAAGCTTGGGGAGAGGAGTGTTGCGCGGTTTGAGAGGCACCATCTCTAAGCTTGGATCGGAAGCTAAGGTAGTAAGTAAGCTGTTAGAGGATAAAACGGATTCTATCAACCTTAATCACGGAGTAATCGCGTTTACCGATTTTCATGTAAATGAAGCGGACTTCGACGATGTTGAGATCGTCGGAATATATAGAGGAGGCTCTGAACCCTACGTTCCGGTAATCGTTAACATGCGTAACGTCTCAATAACGTTTGGCTATAATATCAGCGCTCCCACCGACTACGGACAGTTAAAGAACGGAGCTGCGTTAATTAGGTGCAGTAAGCTTTCGGCGGAAAGTACCTGGATAGTTAAGCCTACTGAATACGCTCTCGATAGAGAAAGATGTCGATTCTCCATGAAGGAAGGAATGAGTTTAGAGGCGTCTGAGGTTAAAGCAAACAATATTCAGGCATACCTCATCTACTACTACATGAGGTTCGGTATGGCGAAATGCGGCGGATCTCGTTTACCAGGAATCTTTGAAAGAGAATTAAGTGCGACAGGCGATAAATGCATCCAAGAGGTAATCCCTCATTTCTGGAGAGGGTTCGGCATAGGAAGGCTTACTCAATGCCACCCGATCTATGAGGCATCTCTTCATGTAATACGTTTAAACGCGAAACGCTTTTCGGTAAGAAACCTCGAAATGAAAGCGGAGACCGAAGGGAGATAGGAGGCTACGTTTGATATACTTCATTAACCTCACTTTTGTAGATCTTATGGCTTCTCTTACTAGCTTATCACGTCTTGCCAGGCCGATCTACTAAGATTCAATAGCTATCGCGAAAGTGATATAAAAGGGCTGGAAAGGTGAGGGACGAAGCTTAGAGAATAGCTATAAGAAGAACCGAGGGGAAAGTCATATAAGGACATCGGAATCGGTAACGGATCCGCATCCGGATCGATTCAACGACTGTGAAATCTACTTGATAAAGACGAGGTTCACCACATCGTAAAGGGAGAGTTTAATTGGAAAGTTAAGCGTATTGAACATATAGTCGTTGCCCGAGATGGAACTTCGCTAAAATCAAGGAGATTCGGTACTATTGAAAACTTCAAAAAGGACCTTTATCATTCCGGCTATCTCTTAAGCTTGATATCTAGCTTTATGGAACTAGCCTTTGATCGTCTCTTGGATATAGAACGGTCTCCCTTATGTTCCGCCTATTCGTTACTACCATCGTCCATCTATCTACTCCTAGCCCCCATCCCGAATGAGGAGGCATGCCCCAATCGAAGACCTTTAAGTGATGCTCAAAGCTCTTCATGTCTAAACCGGCCTCCTTTAACCTCTTCTCCAACAACCACCTCTCATGGATGCGTTGTCCTCCGGACGCTAGCTCTAGCCACGAGTACATTAAATCGAATGATTCGGATAGGAACTCGTCCGTCTCATGTGGCCTTATGTAAAACGGTTTAAGCTTCAAGGGCCAGTCTATAATGAAGTAATATCCCTTATGTATCTCTCCTAACCTCCTTAAATCCTCGGAATCTAAATCGTCTCCAAAACTCGGAGCCGTTCCCTTCGCCGCAAGCTCCTCCAAGGCCTTCCTATACGTTATTATCTCGAATGGAGCCTTTGGTACGGAAGGCTCGTATCCGATGATTTCAAATTCAGCTTTGTGGAGATCCCTTACCTCCTTAACGGATTCAACTATTATCTTCTCCAGTACCTTCATAACATCGAACTTATCGTATAAAGCCGCCTCTATATCTAAGCTTAAAAATTCATTGAGATGTCTCGTAGTATGAGATCTTTCGGCTCTAAAATAATGAGCTATTTCATAGACTTTTTCAAGCGATAGGGTTAGCTGTTCTTTGTAAAGCTGAGGGCTTTGAGCTAGATACGCCTTTTTCCCAAAGTAATCGACCTCGAAAAGCTCAGCCCCTCCCTCGGCTGCGGCTCCAATTATTTTAGCGGTATCTACTTCAATAAATCCTTCTTCCTCCAAAACCCTCCTAGCGGCCCTCAATAGCCCGGCTTTTACCTTAAATACAGCCGCCTCAACCGGATTCCTTAAAGCGAGGGGCCTAGCATCCAATCTAACATCTAAGTTAGCCGGTACTCTTCCCGTAGGATCTAACGGGAGAGGATGCTTAGCTACGTTTAATACTTCAAACTCCTTAGCATCCACCTCATAAGGTAAAGCTTTGCTTTTACTCCTCTTAACTTCTCCTTTAATTAACACGAAGCTTTGCTTAGGTACTGATAGAGCCTCCACAAATAGTTTATCGCTTACGCTTCCTCTTTTAAATACCGCTTGACATAGACCCTTGCAATCTCTAACCGTTAGAAATAGGAGGCTACCTAAGGGCCTTACGTCCTCAATCCATCCTCCGATAGTTACCTCTCTACCTTCTAAACTTCCATCTATTTCAACGGAGTAATGGCTTCTTTCTAAACCTTTCCTCCCTTTCAAATCTTATCACTAGCTCAATTCCACGAGTCTCCTTTACTATCTTTTTTACTTTTTCTAGATCAACGGGAAACCTCCTCTTCTTTCCAGGAATTATAGCCTTCATCTGCTTCGAGCCATCGGGCAACCATACGGTATTCAACGTAAGGATTCTAGCGGGATAAAGTAACCCTTCTAAAAACCTTCTATCATCGCTATCTCCCTCGGTTATCCAAACTTTCCTACCTAACGATTCTTCCAGCTTCCTCTTCGCCTCCCGGCTAGTTAAGATATTGAAGGCTTCCCCTCTCCCCAAAATTAAAACTAAATCTCCGTCTACTTCATAGGCCTTCTTTAGAGTTATGTTGGCTAAAAACGGGAGGCTTGGAGCTAACTTAGCTAACATAAATGAAACGTCTACATCTGTTCTAGAAATTTCGCCAGAACGTAATCTAGCCTCGCATTTAGGACATAATACCCCAATCTTCGCATCAAACATGCATATTGGAAGCTTCAATTCCTCACCTTTTTAACTTAAACCCATATAGGGTCTATCTCTTAGTATTTAAAAACTTATAGGTTTTTTACTATTTTAAGTCTCGTATTTATGAAGGAGAAATAAGAATTACTATTCGTACTCGGTAATATGGACGAATTTCATTTTAATAAATTTTGAAAATTTAAAAAATAAAATTAAAGAGTGGTTGATGTCTTTCATTTCTCTTTACCTCGCTAGAGTT
>CALBHZ010000239.1 GCA_937892815.1 uncultured archaeon
CGGCATACGAGATGTAGAGAGGTCTCGTGGGCTCGGAGATGTGTATAAGAGACAGAAACGGTAATCTTCTAGGGTTAGCTTAACTATAGGTCTAACTATGGTAACCTCAAGCCCGTCAGAAAAGGGCGGTCGCGCGATCGCGATCCTATATTTTCCAAGCTGGATAACGGTCGCTCCTCCGGTTTTTATCTCAATAAATGCTTTCTCTTCAGTTCTCGCCTTCCTCAGTATCTCCGATATTATGCGTTCTAAATCGTCTTTAGATAGGGGCTTTTCCGATAGCTTTACTAAGCGGAACCTCCCCGGTCTTCCCTTTTTAGCGTACGGAGGTACGCCTTCTTTAAGGTGAACGCTAAGGGTTTCCTTATTGAAATAGCTTTCAAAAATTAACGGCCTCTCTTCCTTCTTAGGAACAATGTACTCTACTTTAACGCCCTCGGCTTCCGCGACTAGATATAGAACGTAATCTCCGGTGTATAGCGTTCCGTCCACCTCTTTCGCTACGTCCCTTATTATAGCATCTATCCTACCGCTTTTAGCTAGTTTTATGTCGTCTGGCGTAGGAACTGGACCGTATATCTTAAACGGTATATTCTTCTTTTCACAAATCTCCCTTATCTTTTTAACTTCTGCCAGCCCCTTAAACCCTATATCTAAATGCCTAGAAGCTTGAGCTTGTAGCTCATCGATTACCGCCCTAGGAATTATAACCACTTCAAACTCCTCTTCCTCAAGTATTTTAGAAAATAGGCCATCTATAACTACGCTCGTATCCAGTACCGCCTTTTTCTTCAAATTCTCAATTGAACAATAAAATAACGAACTTTATAACCTTTGTGTAACTCCTTCATTTACGGGCATCTTCCAAATCTCCCGATTAAGTTAACAGCTATGTAATTACCCCTATAAACAGTTCTCTCCTTAGGAGGCCCTGCTCACTTCTGTTATAATGTAAAACGGAAACTCAACATTCACATTCTTCCCTTTAACGCCGTATTGGTCTCCAATTTCCGCCTCGACCCAATACCTAGGCCTAGTGTTTGAAACGAACAAGGTGAAATTAACGGGTATTACCTTAGTGAATCCTTAATCTCCTCCACTCGCCTAAAGGGATACTCGGCTTTAATCTAGGCCAAACCCTGATTCCGGTGGGCACTAAAAACCCAATTATAAGTATGATGATCATTACCTTCTTCCAGCCTTCTCTTAAAATCTTAAGGAAAGCTTGAATTATCAAGGGAAGAGTTATAGAGTTCATTAACGAAAACCTAAAAAGCCTATTTTAGGAGCAATTAATGGAAAGTTAATTGCGAGAGCTACAAGAGAGGCAAGTAGGATTAAGATTGCGGACCTATGATCTCTCCAAAGAACTTCATTGCCTCTAACTAAGCTAGTACGACAAAAGCTAAAATGAGCACAAAACCTATGAGTAGCGATGGAATAACCACCTCTCTAAAGCCCTCTTTTCTCCTTAACGATTAAGAAAGAGAACACTGATAACAGTGTCATCAGCCCTAATACTCCGAAATCCAATACACGTGTTAAGCCGCAAGCGATTAGGATAAAACCATACAAATAACCATGATCTTGCTATCCTTTATACAGAAGAGCGAGCAGAAGAATACGATAAAAAAGCAGTCCTAAAGGCGTTCTTAATGAAATCTGTATAAAGTAGCATTGTATAAGGAGGAGTTCCGAACACGGTAGATGGAAAAAGCGCTACAGGGGAACTTTTCGAAAGGCTTTTCATCGTCCGGAAAATTAACAACGATGAGAGGGAGATGAGGAGCCGACCCCTATCTTAATTCCTAAACCTCCTCCTAATAGGTAGAAGGGAGCTAGGATCAGGAAAGCTGGAGGAGTATCCGGATACTTTATCCACCCACTCGTTATCAAACTCCTCTCTTGCACAATGTAATATGGTCCGTCGATGCCGTACATGATAGGGTATCTAGTATAAACTAATAGGTTTATTATGAAAGGAATTACAAAAGAGGCTAGCTCCGGTATCCTTTCCTCTACCCTTCTCAACATCAATAACCGCCTCAGTAAGATTATAAAAGCACGACGTATAGATCTGTGCCATCTTAATCTAATAATTGTTTGTTTAACGGAGGAAAATTGCGGAAAATAATAGATCTTTAAACTTCAATGGAAAAATTTAAATTTATAAAAGGCGTAAATGTAAATTGTAAAATTTGATAAGAGAGGAATCTGTTGGAATGGTAGTAGCCTATGAGGAGAGAGGAGAGGTATCTTACTTAATCCTACACTATCCGGCAGGCCATTGGGACTTCCCTAAGGGAAGCGTAAAGGAAGGGGAAGATCTACTAGTAGCGGCTTTGAGAGAAGTTAGAGAAGGGACAGGCCTCGTAGATATAAAGGTCATTAAGGATTTTAGCGAAACTATTCAGTACTTTTACAGAAGACAAGATGCGTTAGTTTCAAAGGAAGTTGTTTTCTTTTTAGGAGTTACCAATAACAAAGAAGTTAAACTATCGTACGAACATACAGGTTATGAATGGCTTCCCTATAGGATGGCTTTAGATAGGCTTACCTATAAAAGCTCGAAGGAGGTACTTACAAAAGCCCATAAGAGAATGCTTGAATATCTAACACAAAGGGATTTTTCAGGATAGCTTTCTTACAACTAACTCATCAACGCTTCTTATAGCGCATCCATTATTGTTTAATTCCTCATTTATATCTTCATAACAGAGCTTTTCTCCCGTTATTACTATCTTTATCGTTTCGGTTTTCACATCTACCTCCGTTACTATAATAGATACCTCTCTTACGCCATCCAGTACCCCTAGCGATTTACCTAACTCGACAATAGAAACATCTCTGGGCTTTAAAACGTCTAATACGACCTTTTCTAATCTCACTTCATTGAGACTTTTCAATTTAAACACCTCCCAATGCGAAGGTTATAAAGGCCAGGAGCATGCCTAAGAATAAAAGAGCAAGAGAGTAAATTAAAGGTTTTTCCCCGGATATCTTACCTAGCTCGTAACCCAAGAAAACGAGTAATGCTAGGCTGAATAATAGGGCTGCGTAAACGGATACGTGTACGTCTATTAAGCCGATGAAGCTTAGAGTTAAGAAGGCTATAGCGGGCATACTGCTTAAGACCGGAGCTATAGCATCGACGAGCGCTATTAAGACGGACGCCTTCATAAGCTGGTTCTGTCTCTTATACACAT
>CALBHZ010000240.1 GCA_937892815.1 uncultured archaeon
ATAGGAGGGCTTGAACGACGAGCATCTTACCGATTGGCGTGAAAAAGACCTTAGAGATAACATTATTATTCCGAAGAACGATGCTAATGCTATTCTTTTCCCACGTTAAGCAAACTTACGGTATTTCTAAATGTAGGGTTTAAAATATTTCCGATGAAAGTTCTTTCTACCTCAATTACCTTTTTTATTCGTGCTACGGTATCGTCTTCCTAATAGCTAACGATAACGTTAAGCTCAAGATGATAACGGCTATAGCCGACAGAACTACGCCGTTTAAAGATAGATATACGTACAACGGATACGCTATCACGGGACCTAAAGCATATCCCAAGAACCTCATAAATCCGTATATTGAAGCGATGGTAGCTCTGTATTTAGGATTTATTTCTATAGCTATGGTGTTTAAGGGAGTGAAGACGTGGGTTGAAGAAAAGCCTGTAAAGAATAGAAGAAGGGGGAGCAGTTGGTACCATATAGGAGCCGTATACGCGCTTAATACGATTAACAGCATGGAAAAGCCCGCTATCATAGTCCTCAGCCTTCCTACCTTATCGGTAAGGTAACCGGCTAAAAAGCCCGCAATTAAGCCTCCTATCCCAGCTAAGGAAAAGTAGCTCCCTATAACTCCGCCGCTTAAGTTATAGGGATTCAAGCTAAGTAGATCTGCGAGGTAGGTGTATACGCCGACTCTTACGTAAAAGAGCATGAACCCTAAGAAGCCTATCGTTAAAACCATCGGATGGAAGAAACTTTCCTTTATAACCTTTAGGAAATTAAACTTAGCCGATGACGGGCTAGTGGAAGGTAAGGCAAGAGGAGCTAGCAAGGTAAAAGCGATAGACATGACTCCCAATACCGTAAACCCTAGTCTCCAGTTTATATCGGAGAAAAAGCCTCCAAATAGAGGGCCTAGCGCTCCTCCTAAGGTTGTAGAGATGGCCATCCCTCCCATTATCTTACCTCTAATTTCCTTTCTGAATACGTCTCCTACTAAAGCCATGATAGATGGTATAACTAGAGCAGCTCCTATTCCTTGAATACACCTCGATAGTAAGAAGATCCAGATAGAAGTGGAGATAGATGCAATGAAAGCGCCCATTCCGTAGATTAGGAAGCCCGAGGTTATCATGATCTTCCTTCCGTAGAGTATATCGCTCAAAATACCCGAGAAGAGCTGAGTTATACAGAAAGGAATCATAAAGAGCGTAACCGAAAGGCCTAATAACAGTACATCTATTCCAAACTCTAACTTCAAGGCTTTAAACATAGGGAAGATCATATTTCCTCCAAAGGGACCGAAGAAGCTCCCCGCGAACAGTAAAGTAATTAACAGGAGGTTTTTTATAGAGAAGCTCTTACTTTCTTGCATTACCTCTTTTTAGCTTCACACTCTTAACATAAGAACGTTATGGTAAGAGCACAATAAACCTAATTTTTCTTAAGGATTTCTCTTCTTAACTATATTGATAACTGTAACGAGGTCGTAAACGTCTTCTCGTACGCCAAAGGATTTCTTTATTTCATCAACGATCATTTTCTCTAAGATTTCAGCTGCTCCGCCAAAGATCTTCTCTAAGGCCGCCGTAAACTGGTCTGGTTTTTCAACGAAGTTTTCTCTACTTATATTACACGTGCGTTCAATATGCCATAGTAAAGCGTACTTCACCGTCTCTCCCAGAGAGTTTAAACTTTTCTCTATACACGAATATATTTCCCTATTTATTTCAGTTTTAGGAACATCCGATTTGACTTTTATCAACCTACATTACCTCCATCTGTACATGAAAGGAATGGGATTTCAACGAGTTTTGTAAATCCTGGCATGTTTCTTAATTCGTATACCTTATGTCTCTTCCAGTTTACTAAGTAAGTTTTTCCGCATTTGGTACACTTAATGTAACTTTCTCCTATGCTTTCTCCCCTTTTCCGTTCTCTGCTGGACTCTTTAATGGTTTTAATAAACCTTCTTGACGCTATAGCTTTCTCAAGCCCCTCTGCACTTATCTTAGTCTCAATTGCCGCCTTTGTAAGTTTAAGCTGTAGCTCTTCGTCTTCTACTTTAGCTACTGCAATTAAATGCTTTAAAGAAAGGGGGATCTTTCCTCCATTTACCTCTCTTTGAAGCTCTAGGAACTCCCTAACTTTTGGAGATAAACGCCTTAGAGATAGTATCTTGACTACCCAAGATTGATCGAAGACCCTTCCATACTTCTCCGCTATCTGTCTAGTTGTTAATCTGCCCTCTCCGCCTTCCCATTCCTTGTAGAGTAAATCGAATAGCTTCAAGGGATCAATTCTTCCTTTACTATAATTCAAAATTAAACTTTGAACTTTTACCTCTTCTTTACTAACCTTAGCGACGACAATTGGTATTCTTTTCCATCCTAGTATTTTTGCCGCTTTGTACCTGTGCTCTCCATCGATTATCTCGTAAGTTCCATCTTCGTCCTTTCTACATAGTATCGGAGGAAGGTTCGCTTCGCCTATTTTGCTCATTCCGGTTAAAAGCGATTGAAACTCCTCTGAGCTCATTACGTTACAATTCCACGGATTGGGTTTAACGAGGTTTATATCAACTAGCTTTACTTCAGGTTGCCTATCCATGATCGAGCCTCCTTCGTACTGCAGAGGGTTCGAGCTCGGACATCTTCAGAGAAATCAAGCCCGTTTCGTCCTCCTTAAGTAAAGCTTTAATGTGCTTGGATATGGTCTTTACTGAGTAGCCAGAATATCTGCTCAGAACATGTGGCGTTAGCTTCTTATCTAGAGATATATCCGCTAACAATATAGCTAGGGAGGCCTTTAATAGGGTACTCGGAGTTCTTATTAGACCGCTTGAAGCAAGCTCTATGCTCTTTCTAAACAATCTTTCAGCATATTTAATATCGATTACCTTATCGGACGCCATTTTAGATGTGATCTGCCTTGCATAGAGTATTGGGCTAGGTATGAGAAGGGGTTTACCATAGTAAAGGACCAGCTTAGAGAGTATTCTGAGTATGCTCCTGGGAACTTCGTATCCAAGCCTCTTTAAAGCTAGAATTATTTCATCTAACCTCCTTATCGCATTATGCTTTCTACTCGCTACTAAGACGCTGAATATGGTTAAGCCCTCCTTTCTAACCCTAGCTCCTCTACTCAAAAGCTTCTTAGCTATTTCCCTAGCCTCTTCCACTACCTGTGATGGTAGGTTTAAAATCTCACATACTCTTGATATCTGATCTAAAGCGCCATTCAACTTAACATCGGTGCTTAAGGGTTCGTTACGTAATAAGCTTCCTAGGTTAACTTCAGGGTATATAAAGCCCATTGAGGAGCCGCATATAGTACAAACTACTTCTCTATCAGCTGTTAAGTTTAACTTCTTCCCCCCGCATACGGGACATCTATCGAATGGATTGTATATCTCCATCGTCTCCATT
>CALBHZ010000241.1 GCA_937892815.1 uncultured archaeon
AAAGAAGCCCGTTAAAGTAACTCCATGTGAGCTACTAGAGAACTTCGTTCTCGAAAACAAGGTAACGATAGCTGTAATTGCCACGATTACGATCGTTAAGTGGAGCAAATCCACCCTATAATACATACATAAGGTCACGAAGATGAATATCATAAGCGATAATAGTATTCTATGAACTCCTCTCAACTTAGGCACTCCCTCTAGAGTCCATACGAAGAGCGTTGAAAGGAAGGCCATGTAAGCGGCCGATGGAACGTCGTAGAATAAAATGAGAGCAACGATTATTACGAAGAAGGGAAGGAAGAGGTAGAGGGAAGAGAGGACGTCCCTTGCCGTTGGAACCTCTACTCCCTTACCTATTTTGTACTTCCTAGCCTCTAGATCTACATAAATGAAGATCATGGCGTAGTAAAGGATGGCCGGTAATGCAGCGGCTATAGCTACGTTCCAGTAGCTCATCCCAAGTATGTAGGCCATTAGGAAAGCGGCCGCGCCCATTACGGGAGGCATGAGCTGTCCGCCCGTGGAGGCGCACGCTTCGACCGCCGCAGCCGCTACGGGGGTATATCCAGCTCTCGTCATTAGCGGTATGGTTAAGGTTCCCACCATCACGGCGTTCGCTACGGCGCTACCCGATATCATGCCGAATAGCGAGCTAGCTATTACGGCCGATTTCGCAGCTCCTCCATGTGACTTACCAGAAACCAGCAAAGCTACGTTGGTAAACGCTCTACCCCCACCGCTTACCCTAAGGAATGAGCCGAAGAGAATGAAGAGATAAACGAAGACGGCAGATACGTATACGGGGGTTCCGAAAATCCCACCGTCTCCTAAGAATATGTAGTCTATTAGTTCTCTTAGTGGAATAGTTCTACATGCTAAAGGTCCGGGCATGTAGGGACCTAGAAGGGTAGCATAAGCAAGGAAGAAGAGCACTAAGGCTACCATAGGCCAGCCAACGCTAACCCACGTTCCGTACAGAATCAACCCTATCGCTAAAAGTCCTAGTACGAGTTCGACATCTGAGATAGGGAAGACGAACGGAAGCCTAGTAAGTATCCGTTCTAAATTAACAAGATACCAAGCAAGTATTATTAAGGGCAAAATTGCAAAAATTGAAATAAACGGCTTCTTTCTCTTAACCGCCTCAGTTAAGAAGATTATGGATGAAATGAGGAAGACGTGAGATACCAACAAAGCTCTTAAATCTACAATCCCCATTATAGCGAAAATTACCTGTACTATGAAAAGAGTGAATGATACGCTATAAATAAAAAAATTGAATTTTTGATTCATGCCCATCAGCCGTACTGCTCTTTATAGTACTTTTCAGCTCCTGTATGGTACGGTATTACAGCGTTCTCCTTCCACTTAGATGGATCCCATACCTTGGAGCACGCTGGATACGCGGCGGCTAGCTCTTCCTTACTCTCTGAAAGGGCTTTAGCGAGCGTGTAGGCAAGTTCATTTGGCATATCGCTTCTTGCAATGATTATGGTATTGAACTCTACGCTCTTAGCTTCATTAGATCCAGGGAAGAAGCCTTCTTTAAGCACGGAAGGCTTCAAACCGTACTTAGTTTTAAGGTACTCTATTAGATCGTCCGGAAGGTCGATAAACCTCATTCCTGGATTTATGAAGAGCTCCGACCAGCTAGGATGACCTGGATTGACTACCCAGATTATAACATCTAGCCTTTTAGCTTGAGCCTCCTTTATGAGAGTGGGCATACTTGCATACATAATCGATACGCCTTTAGCCTTTAAATCATCGTATGTTAAACCGTATTTTTCAAGACATAACCTAAACTCGTATTCCGCCAACCCTCCTAAGACGGAGGTTCCTATCTTTATCGGATGTTTAGGATTTATGATATCTTCAAATGATTCTACGTCTGAATAACTAGTTGCGGCGAAGCCGAACCAATAGGTATCGATCGGAGCCGCTATTAACCTCAAGTCGTCCATTTTTGTAGTGTAAGGTGGAAGACCTTCATATGCTAACTTAACGGTTAGAGTGAAAGCGAGGCCTATATCAGCGCTTTTGTTATGGACTAAGATGGGGTTTGCTACTCCTGCAGCATAAGGTAATACGTCTACCTTAGAGCCCGCAGGTAGATACTTTTCGAATATTTCAGATGCCGCTCCTCCAAAAAGATACCACGACGTTCCAACGTTGTTTGTAGCAAACTTAATGTTTACCGGTTCTCCTAGCTTTGTAGGAGCTGTTAGAGTTGAATAGTAATACCATATGCCGGCAATTAATACTATGATAACAATTGCTACGCCTATTATAACGGAGCTTCTAGGCCTGTCTCTTATACACATCTGACGCTGCCGACGAATTAGACGGTGTAGATCTCGGTGGTCGCCGTATCA
>CALBHZ010000242.1 GCA_937892815.1 uncultured archaeon
GTTATATCCGCTAGGAAGCCTAGGGCCATGGAAGAGATAAAGGGGGTAGCTAGAGCGAAGAAAGATACCCATGCCACCTCCATCTGAAGCCTCCTCTTTAAAGCCCTCATCTTCTTGAAGAAATGGTAGAGGGTTTCGATGGCTTCTAGACCAGATCCCTTTTCCAAGGCTAAGCATAGTGAATAGAAGGCCCTAGAGGCCGTTACCGATGTCCACCTTACCTTCTCAGCAGCTACGGTAGGGCTTACGCCCGAACCGACCATCGCCCTCCAAGGCGTTAAGCACGGAGGGCCGTTCTTCTCCATCATTATCGAGTATAGGGTCTGTCCGGACTTCAAACCGTCTATAGCCTTCCTTAACAAGGCCGTAATGAACCTCTCCTCTTTTATAGATCTAAGCCATGCTATTGTAAAATATACCGAGATAGGTATAGTTGAAACTATAGCCGTTAAACACAGAGATCTAGGGCTAAAGGGGCTTAAAGCTAAAGTGGAGATGGAGGCTAAGGAGAGCGATAGAGCTAGGGGGGTGAGGAAGTCTAGTCTGAAGTTGGAAGGAGGGAGGAAGACGTCTGCTATCGAGATAACGATGGCGTATACGGGAGGGAGGAGTAGAGCGAGCTGTTCAAAGGGGAAGAAGCCGAAGCCTAGAAAGGACGAAAGTATAATTAAGTTAGGTAAGAAGCCGAGAGTAATGAAAAGGACCTCTCCTATAGTAGAGATCCCTCCGGCTCTAGATGACCATGATGAATAGGTTTCCTCTAACATGTACTTAGTTTCCTCTTTCAAGTAAGACGATAAATCCCCTCCTCTTAAGGCAACGCTATGATAGCCTTCTAAAAATTCGGCTAGTCTCCCTTTTTTAACTAGCTCCCTGCATGTCAACCTACACTGCTCACTAAACTCTCGTGCACGTCTCATCCCGTATGAGTCCTTTCCCTCTTCTTCCATTTCTGTAGTGAGCGCCGCCAATGAATCAGCAAAAATCCCATGCACCTTTCCCTCTGGCTTTGGATTCCACTCCCTAATGGGCTGAAATACCTCACTGACAGTATCTGGTATCTGGTACTCAATCTCTTCCACATCCAACCCAAACAACCTGGCAAACTGTTTATTTAGGCGGGCTTCTGGGTCATGGAAC
>CALBHZ010000243.1 GCA_937892815.1 uncultured archaeon
ATTACACTCACGCCTCCTCACCGTTTATCTTTACCTTCTTTAGTGTTAAAGTTATCTTGTTCTTCTTTACTTCGTAATTTTCGATTATAAAGTATTTCCAATTTTTAGGTATAATTTTGCCTACCGATATTAGCGTTGTTCGGTTTCCCGCTCTTATTACCTTATAAACTCGCTTAACCATTTTGCCATCTACCTCAATTCCTTACTATAGTATCCATCTAGCAGTTTAAAGCCTTCCTTTCTAAGCGCATTTAAGACCTTTTCCTCGTTCTCCTTTACCTTTTCCTCTACGACAAAGGGATACTTCCCGATTTTGTATTTCAACGCTACGATTTCATTTCGCTTAGCCTTAAACGTAGCTATTAGGTAAACATCATAAAATCCATGCTCCTTACTTATTACTTCGTTTTTGCGAGCGATCGCTATCTCCTTTACCTTACTTTCCTTAGCCTTCTCTATGAACTGATCGATGGAAAATAAGATTAGGTAGGTCATGGCTATGCACCTCCCTTACATTTTTATGAACTTTTCGCACATTAAGATAGTTTTCCAATCTATCCTGTAATGCCTATCGGTAATGCATGATACGTATCGTGAAGCTAGGTCGTACAGAAAGGTATACTCTCCCGTTGAGATTAGCTCTAGCCAGTCGAGACCGTCCAAAGCCCTTTGGACATGCGATAAGTAGTGCAGTAATGCTTCCTTTGCCGTAGTGTAAGGGATGTGCGAATACTCGCATACAACTTTGACCTCGCTCAAAGCAAGGTCAAGCTCACGTTTATCGATGACGGGATCTTTCCTCAATATTTCAGCTCCTCCCGCCTTAATCCCTATCAAAGCCCTTATCCTGCCGGTAAAGATCCACTTTAAGGTGTTGAGATGCGGTAAGTCTGGCCCTCTTAGTGCGGTCATGACATCGTAGCATTCCCAACGTGCTGCGACCGTTTTAAGGCACTTTACAGCTTCTTCCAAGGAAATGGAAATTTGTTCCTTCGACATTTCCGCTATCACCTTCACTCTAACGTATAGTAGTTCTTGACCTTCCTAACCGTAGCTCTTACCTTATAGCCTTCCTGTAATGCTTCCTGTACCCTCTCTGCCTGCCTTCGTATTACTTCGCTAAATGTGTAATACCTTCCCTTATCGGTTATTAGAACCGTTACCGTTCCTCTGTTCGCTTCGTAGAACTCAACGCCTTCAATTAATATCGCTTCGTTTCTCAATTCCGCCAGAGGCTCTGCGTCCCACTCGCTGCGTCTTAGCTCGGAGAAGTCTATAACTTTCTCCCCCTCACGCCCGCCCTTACCCGCTGGGGGAGAAGCGGGGTTTTTAACGTCGCGGCGGGCTGCGACGTTTTTATTCGGCTTCATGGCGAGTTTGTTAAGGCATTAAGGGTTTATAAACCTTATGGCATTAAAGCCTAAGGCATCGACAAAAGTCGAACGCCCAATTTTAATAAAAAAAATAATGAAAATTTCATATTAAGAGAAGTAAAAAGAGTAGGACTTTTGCGGAAAACTGGAATGCCTTAAGGCATACTAAAAAATTTGTTATTACTAATTTTTTGGTTTTTTAAAGTACCGTGTTGCGCAGCCAATTAACTACTTTATGAAACATAGCGTCGCTCATTTTGTAGCAGTCCATAACCATTTCACAGTACTGAACGCTGTCGTATAGGTCTAGGGCATTCTTCACTATTTCAATTGCTTCCTTAACATCTGGTTTCATTACCGTAATGCTGCCTAATGGATGCTTTAGAACTACTTTGCTTCTTGCTGGTATTGGTTCGCCTATCGCAAACTCGTTATGTGCCGGTGCATCTAAGTATATAACAGGTACACCTACGGCCATAGCTTCTAAAACGGGCATTCCGAAGCCTTCATGTCCGCTTAAATGCAACAGATACTTGCTTTGAGCGATAAGCGAAAACTTAACGAAATCGTCAACGCTACTGAAGTCATATCTTTCCCATTTTCCCTTATAGTTAGTAATAGCTACCGCTTTCAGGTTTAACTTAGTTACTATTTCGTTCATAATGTCAAAGTTCTTCCTATCAACTTTTTCATACCAACCAATAATGCAAACATCATACTTCTTAGTAATGTTTGGCCTTCTAAATGCGTAGGCTAAGGGGTTAAACGGTCTCGGAATTACGCCTTCAACTTTAACGCCTTTACTTTCAGCTTTCTTCTTATCGTTTTCAGAGCATACGAAAATTTTGGCGGGTTTGCGTAATACGTTCGGATGTACGTTTTGCATGTCTAAAGCACTATCTAACCATGCTATATCGCAAAACCTTGCTTCCCTTAGTGTAAGAACCATATCGTCTATTCTAATGTTAAGGTAACCATGTTTGTAATTTGTCGAGATTGTTATGTTGGCTGGAGGATCTATCGTACTGGTATTAAAATTCTCGAGTAGTATCTTTGTAATTCTCGCCACGTAAGCGAAGCTAGAAAAAGTTAGCTGAGGAACGATTAAGTTAATTGGCCTCATTTTTACCGCTAACTAATTTGGATAATTCATTTATAAGCTCTTCAACTTCGTCTTTATGAAGGTAAAGGTCAATTGCCCTACCACATGTTACTGTAACGAATTCGATACCGCCATCGCTATGCTTTTCCAAAATTATCCATCCGTCTTGAAAGCTTAAAACCTTAGCCATCATTACCACCCCGCTACGGTTTAATTTGATTTTCTTCCTCTAATTTAACGTTTTCGTAACATGCTTTACAATACCATCGCCCTTTGTAAAATAT
>CALBHZ010000244.1 GCA_937892815.1 uncultured archaeon
CGCTATTCTGATCCACCATTGATTAAGTTTAGATTACATCAAGATGTAGAAATTGGGGTATTTCTCGAATCTCTTAACTTCAAATATCGTTCGATGAAAAGTAGTGGCAGAGACGCTATACAGCCTAGCCTTTTCCAAAAATTAGCCTTGTTTCCCACTTCTACAAGCTAGCCTACTCTTCTAACCTCTCAAACATGTCTTTACTAGCTCCGCATATCGGACATACCCAGTCTTCGGGCAGTTTTTCAAATGGCGTTCCGGCTTAATTCCGGAATCGAGATCGCTCTTCTCAGGGTCATATATATCCGCAAACTTTGCACTTATACCTGCTTACCTTCCCGGCTTCCTTTTCCGCTCTACAACGCTTAACTTCATAATGGTGAGCATAAGTATGGCTCTTTATCTTGAAGCATCTCAACATCCACCACTTCGCCGATAAAGATGGTACGAGTTCCTACGTCGACCTCGTTAACTACCTCAGCCTCGGTATAAGCGATAGCGTTACCTAAAACTATAAGAACGCCGATATCTCCAACCTCGTAATTTACGTTCTCAAAACTTATCAATTTCCTGACCAGATCCAACCCGAAATGTCCAATGAGTTCCATCGGGGTATCCTTCGATAGTACTGAAACGGTAAATTTCCAGGCTTTTTCCGAATGGGTTAATGAATGAGTAAAGTTTTGTTTATTAGTGCTCACCGCTATCCTCGGCGGTTTAGATTAACCAAAAAACCGTATTTGCAATCTGTCCGTTTGGGTTCCCTGTCTCCAGAGCTAACTACATATAGACCATAGCTAATCTTATACAAAGCTTCGAAGTTCATCCGAATATTATCGAAATTTGATATTAAAAATTTAGCCGGGAAAAAGGTAAAACTAGTAGGGAAGAGATCGAGAAAGCGGTCGTATCGCCTTAAATCGTGTAATCCCGTATATGATTACCGTATATGCTAAAGGGCAAGTTTTTCGTTAAGATAAGCTGCTACATCTTGAAGTAAGTTACGGTAAGGGATAGAGCGAGCTTTACGCTAATACCTAAATACTCCTCGCTTTTCCTCTAATACGTCTTTTTTAGGATTTGGAAAATTTTTAACAAAAAGGAAAAACTAATATTTATAAAGTTTACGAAAGCGGTGATTAATTGTTGACAAAGAGAGACGACATTGACACTTTGTTTGAAATAGCCTTAAACGAGTACAATTTGAGTATAGAAAGTTTCCATAAGCTGAAAGCATATACATCAACGCTATTAGGAGCTGATGGCATAATGATCTCCTTATGTTTTAATGCGATTTTTACCGTTACGGCCCAAAGGGCATCTGTTTCTGCTATGCGATGGTATATATTACACCTTTCACTAGGATTCTTTGTAGCAGCTTTCTTTATAGCCTTCTTTTTCACTATACTTACTGAACTTCCAACTAAATTCTCTGTCCGAGGCTATCGTTACCTTCACCTAAATGTCCCGATGTTATTGAAAGCATTCTATGAATCAGAAGACATCGATGTAAAGGAGGAAGTGGTTAAAATACTTTCTAATGTATTAACAGTTAATCGAGAAGTTCGTAGAAAACATGCGGAAACGTTAACTTTATCGTTTGCATTTATTTTTCTGGGTTTACTATTACTTATCTTTTCCTTTTAAAGCTATTCACTAGGTTCCGTATAC
>CALBHZ010000245.1 GCA_937892815.1 uncultured archaeon
CTACTCCAGAGAGAGCGATAAGAGCGTTGTACTCCTTAACTTTATACAGAAAGAAGAAAATAGCCGACCTCACGATAAGCAAATCGAATAGGTTAACTTGGTTAAATAGCATTGGGAAAGGAGAAATTAATTACGAGCTCGGAGCTAAAATATTGAGGGAGTACGGAATACCTACCCCTCCAACTTACGAGTGTAAAACAAAGGAGGAAGCAAAGAGTAAGGCGACAAGTTTAGGTTATCCCGTTGTTTTAAAGGCTATCGTTAAGGGAGTTACTCATAAAACCGATATAGGAGGAGTCGTCCTCTCTTTAAAGGACGAAGAGGAGGTAGCTTTAGCTTTCAATAGATTAAAGGAGAGGGTAGAGAAAAGAGGGCTAGCTTTTGAAGGAGTTATAGTTCAAAAGATGGTAAAGGGTGTGGAGGTAATCGTAGGCTCTATATGGGATGAGCAGTTCGGTCCGGTAATATCCGTAGGTGTAGGAGGGATATTCACAGAGCTTTTGAGAGATTTTTCGGTTAGAGTAGCTCCAATTCTAAAGGAGGAAGCGGAGGAGATGTTAGAGGAAATAAAGCTTTCGAAGCTACTAGACGGATATAGGGGGATAAAGCCCGTCAATAAATCGAGGTTAGCTGAAGTTATAGAAAGCTTTTCAAGAATACTTCCCGAGAACCCGTCAATTAAACAATTGGAGGTAAATCCATTGATATGTCTAGAGTCCGATATCTACGCTGTAGATATTAGAGGTCTGATATCTTAGCTAAACCTCTTTAATGCTTCTTCAAAGATTCTAGAAGCAAGTTCTCCTTTTTTCTCCCCCAATACCTCGAATATCGCCTCCTTAACCACGTTTGAAGATAGCACTTGTTCAATCCTTAGGTATCTCGCTAAGAGCACTAAGTTAGCGGACCTCGCACTTCCCAATTCCTTAGCGATATCCCTTGCCTTGACCGTGTATAGCTCCTTTACCCTCTTCTTAATGATGTCGAGGAGCTCTTCAACGTTTGGATATTCTTCCTTTCCGCTTATGTTGAAAATGGTCGGTCTAGGAGTGGGATCGATGACCGCTAGCGTCTTCTCGCTTACGTATTTGTACGCTCTAGCCGCTTCTAAGGGTTCTAGTCCGAGTAGTACGTCGGCTCCTCCTTCCTCGATTAGAGGACCCATAACGTCCTCTCCAAACCTCACGTAGCTAAACACGCTCCCTCCTCTCTGAGCCATTCCCAGGGTTTCTCCAGTTCTCGCTCTATATCCAGATCTAACCGCTGCTACCGCTATAATCCTAGACAACGATAGACCTCCTTGTCCGCCTACTCCGGCAATTAGTACGTTCTTCTTCACTTCTTCCTCACCTCAACTATAGCGTTGTAAGGACATACTTGTGCGCAGAGACTGCATCCGATACATTCCTCTTCAATTATCGTTATCTTTCCATCAACGGGTAGTAGAGCTGGGCAGCCTAAGAGCTTAGTACATACAAGACAGTTAGTGCACTTCTCAGGTATAACCCTATATACCTTCTCAATCCCTCTTCTAGATTGTAAGATAGCGCATTCCCTCTTCGCTATTATCACCTTTACCCCTTTGAGCTTTAAGAATTCGGCAACCTTTTCAGTGCAGCTTTTAAGATCGTATGGATCTACTACGGCTACGTGATCAACGCCTACGGCTTTTACAAGCTCTTCAATAGATATAGGTTTAAGTCTTCTTCCGCTCTCACTTATTTCATAAGCCGGTGTGCTTTGATGCCCTGTCATGGCTACGGTTCCATTATCTAGTATAAATACAAGAATATCGAGACCCTTATTAACGGCATCGATTAGACCGGGTATGCCCGCATGGAAAAAGGTGCTATCTCCAATAACAGCTATAGAAGGGATGTCGAAGCCCGCCGCCTTAATTCCAGCTGCCATCGATATACTAGCTCCCATACTATGCTCCGTCCATATAGCTTCAAATGGAGGATTTAGCGATAAAGCGTAACATCCGATATCTCCAAATATCGGTATTTGATCTTTTTTGTAACCCGCTTTCCTTATTCCTCTCAAAATGCTGTAAAAGCTACCTATATGAGGACAGCCAGGGCACATAGGAGGCGGTCTTCTAGGTAGGCTTATCTCCTCTACTTCGATCGCTTCCCTTTCAAATAAAGCTCGTTTAACCGATCCTGGATCTAATTCTCCCACCTCACGTAGGATGCCCTCTTGCTTTCCTCTCACCTCCACGTTCAACCTCCATTCATGAGCTAGGAACTTCACCTTCTCCTCTAAATATGGATCGATTTCCTCTACAACCGTAACCTCCTTAACGCTCGATAAGAACTCCTTTAAGAGATTTCTCGGAGGAGGATGTATCAACCCTAGCTTTAAGACGGAGTACTCGTCTTCAACGCCTCTTTCCTTTATAACTTCCATTACGTAATTGTAAGCGGCGCCAGCCGTAATTACCCCTTTTTCACCAGTTCCTATCCATTGATTTAGGTCCTTCGCTTTATCCTCAACCTCAGAAAGCTTTTCGAGAACCCACTTATGTCTACCCCTATTCCAAGGCATAAAGGCTCTAACGAACCTCGATGGTTCGTACTTAAATGAGAATTCGTACTCCATCGTTTTAAATTCTCCAACCTCTACATCTCCAACTGCATGGTTAACCCTAGTCGTAGTTCTGAGTATAATCGGTAGACCTATTTCTTCGCTTAGCTCCATGCCTCTTATAGTGAAGTCGTGAGCTTCTTGAGGGCTGGACGGTTCTATTACCGGTAGCTTCATTAAATCTCCGTACCATCTACTATCTTGTTCAGTTTGAGTTGTATGAGGACCTGGATCATCTGCAACTAGGACTAAAAGGCCTGCGTTCGTACCACAATACGCAGCTGAAAACATAGGATCGGATGCAACGTTCGCTCCTGGCGCTTTCATAGTAACTAAGCTCCTAGCTCCCGCTAAGGCGGCTCCAAGCCCTACTTCAAACGCTACTCTTTCGTTTATGCTCCATTCTGCATACGGAATCTTTACGTTATACCTTTTAATTAAGTAGAAGATCGTTTCCAATACCTCGCTAGAAGGAGTGCCTGGATATCCGGTTACAACCGAAGTTCCCGCTTCAAGAGCTCCATACGCTATGGCCTCATTTCCCATTAAAGCGAGCTTTTTACCTACCGTCTGCAACCCACCTCATCGTGAGGTTATGTCCTTTTAAAAACGTTAATTTTTGAACTCTATGCCTAAGTCGATTAATTCCCTCTTCACCTTTTCGTAAAGCTCTAAGTATTCTTCTCTAGGCTTCACCTTCTCGATATCATAACACTCAGAGAATTCCTTTGCCTAAAGAAGGGTTATCTATTATGTTGATGTACTTAGGGAATCTCTTCTGAACTTTTTACAAGATTCGATAAACGCCTTCACGCTTTCGATCGGGGCGCTCGAAGGTACGTCACAACCTGTGCTTGCAACGTAATTTCTTCTATCTTTAACATCTTCCACCATTTTGCGAACGTTTTCCTCTATCGTTTTAATATTCTCAAATATTAAGTTAGACGGAGGGTAATTTCCAAATACCAATACATCTTTTGGGACGGAGTTAATCGCCAGGCCTAAGGGTACGTTTTGGTCAATGCTGATCGCTCTCGCCTTAGTTTCCACCATTTCACGGATTAAATGACCAGACCTTCCACAGATATGCAAAACTGCGTCTAAACCTACTTCTCCGATAAGCTTTTCTAAGTACGGCTTCGAAAACTTTCTATACTGTTCCGCCGATATTAAGCTAGATGAAGGTTCGGCTATAACCAAGAAGTCGGCTCCCGCTTCCTTTAATCTCTTTCCATAATCTATACATACTTCAGTAGCTGTCTCTTATACACATCTGACGCTGCCGACGAATTAGACGGTGTAGATCTCGGTGGTCGCCGTATCA
>CALBHZ010000246.1 GCA_937892815.1 uncultured archaeon
TAGATCGGCTTCCTCTCCCCTAAGACCTTCGCTATCCTTGTATCTTCGCTATAGACCTGAAAGCTTAAGAAGTGGTGTCGCCTATCATCACCTAGATAGGTCTCGGTGTCGAAGCCTATGACCTGATAGGAAGGTCTTTTCCCCCTACCCAAGTGAAACCCCCACTTATTAATCCGCTTAAAAAGTGTCTGAAGGGGTAAAAAATGCGAGACGCTTTAAAACGTATAAAGAAGTATAAAGACAAAATCACCGGTTTTGACGGGCTTGAAGTCTACCACACCGGGTATAAACACGCGCATTACCCTATGCTCGGGGAATTCGTTAAGAAGGCGGTAATGACTGTAGAATGCGATAGGTTAGCTAGATGGTTATGTGAGGAAAACAACCTTGACGTAGTAGAATGTGAGAGGGTACACATCATGTTACGTAAGTGTTGTTATGAGCGGCTAAGGACTTTAAAGGAATGTGTTGAAGCCTTCCTAGAGTGTAAAGAGAGGTTTCCGGGTTGGGCTAAGTGTGAGGAAATCAAGAACGTAGTAGAGGAAATTAACCCGTTATGGGCTTGCCATATGATAGAGGTACCCGTAATAGAAACGCAATTCTCTTTAACGCCGCCTGAAGGCAAGGTCTTAAGGATTGAGTCAAGAATGGTGGGAAGCTATGAGTGAGGAAGAAATTGAAGAACTTATTGAGTGGTTAAAGCGTAGAGCCGAAGAATTGAAGCTTCATACCTACTTACCGCCCGAAGAAGAAAGAACGCCTGTCCTACCGGTCAAGACCTTAGTGAGAACTTCGCATAGGGTAATCGTTATCTGTAACTACGCCGCAATAAGACATACCAAAGCCATAGTTTCAAGCCTTCTGACTGTAGTACCTTATATAAGAATAAGGAGTAGCTTACTCGCCGCCTTCAAGCTCTTGATACCCCTCAAAATAACGTCATCTCTAAGCGCTATCTTCAAGCTCTTAGTACCGGCTAAGCTAATATCATCGTTAAGCACTACCTTCAAGGTGTCGGCGCCATTAAGGATTACACCGAGCGTGGGTAGCTCTTTCACTTTGATAGTACCGGTAAAGCTAACGCCGTCATTCGCTACGGTGTTTACGGTTTCGGCGCCGCCCTCAATCAAGTCTTTAATGTCTAGCGCCGTAGCGATCGTATTGCCTAGAAAGCTTGAAAGTTCATTAACTTCCGAGTTTACAGTTACATAGGTGATTAAATATGAGACGTAAACGTTA
>CALBHZ010000247.1 GCA_937892815.1 uncultured archaeon
TAATATAGATATCGATTTAGTGAAGAGAGCGATAGCGAGAGCGATGCTAAACGTTACGAACGACGTAGTTTTAAAGGGGGTAGAGGAAGCGTTAGTAGAGCTTAAGGAGAGGGGATACGTAATTGTAACGGCTGGAAACGTCATGTTTTGGCCCTCCTCCTACACCCGCTTAATTCTAGAGAGGTTCGGAATCGCTCGATACATCGATAAGCAGTTCTATTCAGACGAGGTTAAGGCCTACAAGCCAATGAAGGAATTTTTCGAGAGAGTTATGGAGCATTTTAAAGCATCACCAAGTGAAATCGTACATGTAGGAGATACAAGGGAGGAGGATTTTCACGGAGCGTTGAGAGCTGGGCTTTACGCTATCTTAATAAATCCGCATCTCAAGGGATATAGGAAGGTAGCGGAACGAGGATACGAAGTTGGAAGCGTAGGAGAGGTATTGAAGGTCTTAGAGGATCTCCACAGAGAACGAGCGTGCTAGCTAGCAAAGTACCTCTTTCAGTTCAAATATGTGCTAATATGTACATTAAGGAATAATTATTTCTATCCCCGCTTCCTTTGCTAGCTTTATTACCTCCTCCTTAACCTCTTCGGCTACGATAATTCCCTCTCTATTAACGTCGTATAGCTTTACGCAGAATTCGAAGAGCTTTAGCTCATCTACCTCTAGCAACACATCAACCAAGGCCCTCCTATGCTTATTAGCTACTTCGAAATCGAAGGAATGTTTAACGCCTGATTCACCTTCGACTACAACGTTTTCCCTTAGATCAAAGCCCTTCGATTTTAGACACCTAATTACCTTTTGCTTATCCATTCTTCCTAATTTCAACTCTACGAACAGGGCATTATTAAATTTACTTAACATAAATATGTGAATTAAATTTATTTAACATAAATATGTGAAAAAGTCCAGTTTTGTTTGAAGTCCGTACTTAAAAAGCGTGATCTAGAGGAAGTTAATCCGTAAATTGAAAATAAGGAGTTAAGAAAAGGAGTCAGCATTTCGTGGGCTCATCATTAAATCAGCTCTGCTATCGCTCATCACGTCAGGGATAATTAAGTGACGACGCTATAAAAATATGTAAACATTATGAGAACTTTGTATAGGTTTAATTATCGAACACCTCTGTTACGATAGCTCAATGGTGGGTTACCGCCTAGCCTCGTAACATCCCTCGGTTAATTCCTCTAGCTCTCCCTTCCTGTAAGCCTCGATAGCTTCCCTTACGGTATTAACATTGGCTTTTAAGACGGCAACGCCGGCGTTCTGGAATAGACTTAAGCCTTTAGGACCCATGCTGTAGGTTATAATTACATTTGGGTTGAATCTTAAAATTAAGCTCGCTGAACGGCCGGCTCCTCCAAAATGTTCCCCGGTATTTGGAATAAGCTCTTGATTCACGATCTCTCCTTTTTCACTTAAATCGATGATAGCGAAGTACGGGGCTCTGCCAAAATGAGGAGAGAGCTGAGCATTCAAGCCCTCTTCGTTGAGCACGGGAATTACTATTCTAACAGGCTTAGAGCCCTTCTCGACCTTTTCCATCCAATTAAGTAGCTTCTTCCTTAAAATTTCCTCCTCTTCCCTATCCAATTCCCTTTCCGTTAAAATTTATCTACAAATTTAAGTTTAACTAAAGGCTTCCTATGCGGCGGAAAAGCTTAAAATGTACGGAGAACGTTCACGATAGAAAGGTTGCAAGGAATCGTACATCTGTCTCTTATAGACATCTGACGCT
>CALBHZ010000248.1 GCA_937892815.1 uncultured archaeon
ATCCCGAGGTCCGCCTTCAAATCCGCGTTTAAGAATAACTTACCGGGAGCAAGGCCTACTACAGCTCTAGCTCCTGCGCGTTTGAAGCGCCACGTATCGGTCCCCTTTACGTCAAATTCGACATCCGGATGATGGATATGCTTTATTACCGCCACGTTTTCCTTGCATGGCAACGCTTCGAGGAGCTTCTCGATTAAGGAGGTCTTTCCGCTCCCCTTCCTCCCGATGATCGCTAAGGTTATCATCGTCTTTCCATCGCGCTAAATATCAGTATAGCTTCTACCTCTTCTCCCTTATTATGTCCCTTCCCCTCCTCTACCAATAATATCCCGTTGCATACGTTCGGGTTGGGTTCGATAAGGATTTCTCCATTTTTCTCGAAGATGTTAACCCTTACGGCCCTTTTCGCCTTCTTGGGAGGGATTCTCTCGGTTAACTTGCCTCTAACTCTGGGCCTGGCCTCGTTCCTCCCCATGAGCTTCAGCAATATCGGCCTACCTATAAGCTCGAAACCTACGAAGGCCGCTCCGGGCACCCCGGATAACATTACGACGGGCTTACCGTTTACCAAAGCGATAGCCGTAGGCTTAGCGGGCCTAATCTTAAATCCATGGATCATTAAGGAGGGATCCAGCTCCTTCACGGCTTTAACCACGTAATCCTTTCTACCCAGTCCTGTCCCTCCGGTGGTAATCACCATGTCGTTTTCCTCGATCCCCCTTCTAATGAAGGTTAAAATTTCATTTAAATCGTCCCTCGCTATCCCTAGGTAGTTTACTTCTACACAATAGCTACGCAACAGCTCCTCGAGCATAAACTTAGAGCTGTTAACGACGGCTTTTCCATTCTTCGATTCCCCCAACTCCGTAAGCTCATCTCCCGTTGAAAGTACGCCTACTCTAGGCTTCCTAATGACCCTCACTTTTCGATAGCCAATTGTAGCTAAAACGTGCAGATCGTAGGGCTTCAAAGCCCTGCCTCTGTCAAAAAGCCTCTTTCCCTTCTTTATCTTCTCTCCAACTCCATACACGTTTGCACGTTTAGGTATGGGTTGGAATACCTTGATCCATCCTGCACCGACCTCACACCTCTCATAGGGTACGACGGCGTCGGCTCCTTTGGGCAGGGGCTCACCCACGCCGACTTCTACGGCACATCTCTTTCCCACCTCTCCCTTAACC
>CALBHZ010000249.1 GCA_937892815.1 uncultured archaeon
ATCGGTATTCCTCTGGTTATTGATTCGGCTAGAAGCAAGGGGTTAACGAAGGACTGCACAACTGCACAGTAAGCCTCTACCGGATCAACTCCAGCATAGAGGAAGAGCGCTGAACCAGCTAAAAAAGCTAGGAGAAGGAAGATGAAAGTAATTAAAGCCGAGAAATATCTAGATATGGGCCCTCTTTTCGTTATTTTAACCATCATTTTCTGATCTCCTTTAGAGGAACCCCTCCCATCATAAGTCCTATATCCTCTACCTTAGCTTGAGTTTGAGGTAAAACGCCCATTATTTCGCCTTCATAAATTACAGCAATTCTATCGCTCATGCTCATAATCTCCTCTAAATCCTCCGATATCAGCAATATCGCGGAACCCGCGTTTCTGCACCTTATTAAGGCGTTCCTTACGTACTCGGTAGCCCCAACATCTAGCCCTCTCGTAGGATGTACAGCAACAATTAGCTTAGGCAAACCTTGATTTGGCATCCCCGTTAGCTCTCTAGCTATAACGACCCTTTGTATATTCCCTCCAGATAAGAACTTAGCCTTTAGGTTCCTATCTGGAGTTACTATATCGAACCTCTTTATTAATTCATCTACATGTTTAAAAATCGATTTGAAATTGAGAAATATTCGATTTGAAAATGGTTTGTACCTATAGGTCCTTAATATTAGGTTTTCAGCAACCGTTAAATTTGGAACCACACCAGTTCCTATCCTTTCTTCAGGAATAAAAGCTACCCCTTCCTCCAATATCTTCCTAGGGCTTTTATTAGTAACGTCTCTTCCATCTATTATTACCTTTCCGGATATTACCTTCCTAAGGCCCGTTATAACCTCGGCAAGTTCACGTTGACCATTTCCAGCTACGCCTGCTATGCCTAGTATTTCGTGTCTCCTAACGTTTAACGATATCCCCTTTAGCGCCAATAACCCCTTATCGTTCAAAGCCCGAACGTTCCTAAGCTCGAGGATGATCTCTCCCGGAGGTTTCTCCCTTTTCTCAATTCTAAATAAAACGGGTCTTCCAACCATTAATCTCGCTAACTCCTCTTTGGTCGTCTCAGATACCGGCTTAGTAGCTACTACCCTTCCCTTTCTCATTACGGTTACTCTATCGCATACCGCGAAAACTTCATCGAGTTTGTGAGTAATGTAAATTATCCCTCTCCCTTCCTTCGCCATCTTCCTTAAGGAGGAGAAGAGCTGTTTAGTTTCTTGCGGAGTTAGAACGGACGTAGGCTCGTCCATGATTAGGATGTCCGCGTTCCTGTAAAGCAACTTCAATATCTCAACCTGTTGCTTTTCACCGACGGACAGCTGCCATATTTTAGCCTTGGGATCTATCCTCCATCCATACTTCTCAGCCAGCTCTTTCACCCTTCTTTCCGCTTCTTTTAAGTTTAGAAAGAACTTAGGCCTGTCTAAGCCTAAAATTATGTTCTCCGTAACCGTGTGAGAAGGAATGAGCTTGAGGTTTTGATGAACCATGCCGATACCTAACTTAATAGAGTCTTTAGGAGAATGATAGGTAATGTCCTTGCCCTTCACTATTATCCTTCCCTCATCTAAGCTATACAATCCGTAAAGTATGTTCATGAGCGTGGTTTTACCGGCACCGTTTTCGCCTAAGAGAGCGTGTATTTCTCCTCTTTTAAGCTCGAAGTTCACGTGATCGTTAGCTACTACTCCAGGAAATCTCTTAACGATGTTTTCCATTCTAACAAGCTCTTTATTCTCTCGCATTTCCTTCCATTCTACCCCAAATCTGTTTACGGTATAGATTTAAATTTGTGGAGCAATAAAACTTTTACAGGGTTATGTTAAAAAATTAAATGAAGGCGAAGAATATCGCGAAAACCAAGGCTACTTTAGACATGATCTTTATTAAGATGTTAAGCGATGGACCCGCGGTATCTTTTAACGGATCACCTACGGTATCTCCTACTACAGCGCTTTTATGAGCATCGGAGCCCTTCCCACCTAAGTTGCCCTTTTCAATATACTTCTTGGCATTATCCCAAGCTCCTCCAGCGTTAGCCATAAATATCGCTAGTAGGAAGCCGGTAACGGTTGCCGTTACTAAGAAGCCCGCTAATGCTGCAGCTCCTAGGGCAAGTCCTACAATTATCGGTATTATTACCGCAAGCGAGCCTGGGATGAGCATTTCTTTAAGCGCGAATCTCGTAGTTATATCTACGCATCTAGCGTAATCTGGCTTCGCCTTACCTTCCATTAAGCCCGGAATTTCCCTAAATTGCCGCCTTACTTCATTAACTATGTGGAAGGCGGCTTTTCCTACACTGTTTAATTCAACGGCACAGAATACGAACGGCACTAGCCCTCCTATGAACATACCTACGATAACTTTAGGATCAGTGAAGCTTAATTCTAGAGGAGGAACACCGGCTTTCATCCTTATAGCGTTCACTACGGCTAAATACGAAACGATCCATCCTAAAGTTGTAAGAGCGGCAGATCCTATAGCGAAGCCCTTGCCCGTTGCAGCTGTAGTATTTCCAAGCTCATCTAGATCGCTTGCCCTGTCCCTTATTTTCTCACCTAGATGTGCCATTTCAGCTATCCCGGCCGCATTATCGGCTACCGGACCATAGGCATCAGACGCAAGCGTTATACTGAGGATGGCTAACATGCCAGCTCCCGCCATAGCTATGCCATAAAGACCGGCCGTCAGATACGCTACGTACGTGGCTATAGCAACCGCTACAACAGGTACCGCCGTACTCAGCATACCTAACGCTAAACCGCTTATAATAGTAGTGCCAGTCCCGGTTAAAGATGCACGTGCTAAGTTCTTAGTAGGGTTGTAAATATCTGATGTAAAGTATTGGGTATTTAGATCTATTAACAAGCCAGCTACTAATCCGGCGAGCATGGCGTAAAATACTCCTATATACTCGGGACCTAGATAATAGTAGACCACTAGGAACGAAAAGATAACGTGCAACACAGCAGCTGTGTATATGCCCTTTCTCAACGCCTTAACCAAAGCTCCTACTCCTTCCTCCCCTTTCCTAATCCTAACTAAGAAGTAGCCTACTAAAGACGATATTATACCCATGCTCGCTATAAGCAACGGTACGATCATTCCTTTAACTATAAGCTCGCCCTTGAAAGTAACGGCTGCTAGCACCATAACGGCGATTACAGCGCTTATGTAAGATTCTAGAAGATCTGCTCCCATTCCCGCGACATCTCCTACGTTATCTCCTACATTATCAGCTATTACCGCTGGATTTCTAGGATCGTCCTCTGGTATCCCGGCTTCCACCTTTCCTACTAGATCGGCGCCTACATCAGCTGCCTTGGTATATATCCCTCCTCCAACTCTAGCGAATAAGGCAACACTACTCGCTCCTAGCCCGAAGGCGGCTATGAAGCTCGCAACCTCCGTGCCGTATATTAGGTAGAAGATGGAGATGCCTAATAGGCCTAATCCAACGGTTATACACCCCATAACGCATCCGCCTACAAAAGCCACTCTTAGCCCTTCATCTAATCCCTTTTTAACGGCCTCTGTAGTTCTGACATTAGCCTTTGTAGCAGCGGTCATCCCTATGTAACCTGAAAGGATAGATAATATTCCTCCAAAGATGAAAGCTACGGCATCTAATATCGATAAAGCGAGGCCGAGTACAATGGACATGATAGCAATAAATACGATAAGAACGCTGTACTGCCTCTTTAAATAAGCCTTCGCGCCCTCCCTTATAGCGCTTGATATCCTTTTCATCTCTTCCGTTCCTTCGGGATATTTGAGGACATAATAGAATAGAGAAGCTGCGAAAACTATAGCTATGATGGAACAAAGTAAGGATACCCAGTCATACATGCCATCGATAACCTTCAAGGAGTTATTATTTAAAATTTTTCTCCCATAACTACACAATTCATTAAAACTTAAGTAAAAAAGTAAGATAATCGAAAGGGAGTTATGAAGATAATTTTCCAGCCTATTACATTCTCAGCATAAGGAAGTATTGAGAAAGCTTATAACCTATATTCTTGTCGACCCCATAAAAGGGCCGATGATAGCTTCCTATCGCGGTTATATGAAAGGTGAGGTGGGAAGGTTAATATTAGCTTGGTTCCTTACCGCCTTTTCTACGGGGACTATGAGTTATTCCCTGCCCTATTATATTGTTGAAGTATTACACTTTCCGGGATGGATAATGGGCTTTGTAATTACCTTAACGGGGTTAATAATGGTGATCTTTAGTTGGCCCTTTGGGTACATCTCGGATAAATACGGCAGAAGGAAGGTTTTCATCTTAGGAGGGATTTTCTCTTGTACAGCTATTCTACTATTTGCCTATATTGAAAGCTTTGAACAGTTACTTCTAGCTGCTTTTTTATCCGGCTTATCGGGAGCTATGTTTGGTTCTTCATATAATGCCTTACTAGCCGATAAAGCTAAATCGGATTCTAGAGCTTTTTCGCTTTCCTTTTTTGCAGGAACTATTGGAATGTCAATAGGAGGTTTCTTTTTATCCGTCCTATACCCACTCCAAGGATTTACGGGATCTAGCTTAACAGCCCACAGAGTGCTATTTTTATCGATGGCTATACTAGGACTTGGTTCTCCTGCTCTCGCCGTAACGATACCAAAGGAAAGCTACGCTGAGAAAAGAGAACCTTTCATCCTTCCAAGAAGATCTGCGCATGTTCTCATTCCCTTTTTAATCGCTAGCTCACTAATAGCTTTAGGAGCAGGGATGATCGTTCCATTGATGCCCTATTGGCTTAGCTTAAAGTTCATGATAGACGATAGCATTAGCGGACCCATTTTAGGTTTCAGCACCTTGCTTACAGCTATCTCATTCTTGTACGCTCCAAGGCTCGCTTATAAGGTAGGACACGTTAAGGCTATAGTCCTATCTCAAGGGATTTCTACAGTCTTCCTCGTCTACCTACCGTTTACTCCCGTGTTCATAATAGCTGGAATGATTTACGCTATTAGAACGTTGTTAATGAACATGGCGAACCCCCTTCAAACGTCCTTAATTATGGGGTTAGTAGACGAAAGGGAAAGAGGGCTTGCTTCCGGCCTTAGCTCCGCCTTTTGGAGGTTACCGCATTCTATAAGCTCCTATTTCGGAGCTTATTTAATGAGTAGCGGGATGGTAGATCTTCCTTTCTTCATTTGTGCCTTACTCTATATAACTTCTATAAGCTTCTTCTGGATGAAGTTTAAGAAATTTGAGCCTAAGATGAGGGAAATGCAGATTATCTCATCTTCAGCCTAACTTCTATGTTAACGGTAGGAGGCATTCTAAGCCTCGTGAGCTGAGTCATCGTTCTTTCATTAGCGTCTATATCTATTACCCTTCTATAGATCCTAAGCTCCCATCTGTCCCACGTCTCCGTTCCTTGGCCTGAAGGCCCTTTTCTAGTAACTATCCTAAGCTTCTTCGTCGGTAGGGGGATTGGGCCCTTTACTCTAACTCCTAACTTCTCCCCCATCTCCTTTATTTGTCTACAAACATCCTCTAAATCCCTTATCTCCGTAGATACTAGCTTTATCCTTGCTATTTGCGGCATTTCCCTTCTCCTTTCGGAAGAATTCGCACCTTTTTAACTTTTACCTAAGGCAAATATAGAGCTTTCCATAAGAAGATAAAAACATAGTAGAGGAGGTAACCTCCTCTACTCGTTAACCGATAGCTTTCCATACCTACCTACGTTTAACCTTTTCTCACCTTTGAAAACGGTAACGTATCCGTTTTCTATCCTTACCCTATCTCCTTTCTTGACCCTTCCTATGTCCCTGTCTCTTATACACATCTGACGCTGCCGACGAATTAGACGGTGTAGATCTCGGTGGTCGCCGT
>CALBHZ010000250.1 GCA_937892815.1 uncultured archaeon
TCATTATAAGGCCGGATTTCCTTAGAACCCGATACGGCTATAGCTTTTAACTTCTTAGAGCCCATTACCGCTCCTAAACCACCTCTCCCAGCTGTCCTAGTGCCGCTAAAAATTCCGGCTATGTGACATAGGTTCTCTCCAGCCGGTCCTATCTCAGCTATACTTGATTGCGGGTATAGCTTCTTCAACTTCTCTTCAACTTCCGTTGTATTCCTACCCCAGAGATCATCAGCGTTAAACAGCTTCGCTCTTCCCTCCTCTATCAAGAGATAAGTAGGCTCGTTTGCCTTTCCTCTTACGATTATGGCATCATACCCAACGCTCTTCAAATAAGCGCCGAAATATCCTCCCATAGATGAATCAAATATCGTATTCGTTAGAGGAGATTTAGAAGATATGGCTATCCTTCCAGAACCTGGAAATTCCGTTCCTGTAAAAGGCCCAGTTGTAAAGTAAAGGCTATTTTCCTCGCTTAAGGGGTTAATCCTAGGATCGGTCTCTTTATAAATTAAGTAGGCGTTAAGCCCCCTACCTCCTATAAAATTCGAGGCTATTTCATAGCTTAACTCCTCTTCCCATACATCTCTATTTGTCAAATCAACTCTCAGTATCTTACCCATATAAGTCAAAGCCTGACGTCACATTGTATTCTAGTTAAGTTATTAAATATAACTTACTTCGATCGCTTCTTAACCGGGAACTTAAAGTATTCCTCACAAATCTTCTCCAATTTCTCCACCTCTCCTTTCCTAAATCCTATGTAAATGCCTCCGATCTTCCCTCCGACCCACGTTCTAGTGTATTCGCCTACGTTGAGTACTTCATTAAGCAGGGGATGTACGATCCTTATCCTCGTTTTCCTCGTTCTAATCTCGATACCATTTCTTATGCCTATAATTGGAAGGAAGCTACCCCCTTTTATAGGATATACACGATTTAGCTCTGGAGATTCGATATCCAAGTGCGTAACTCTAGCTAACGAATACCCTTTAACGTGGATGTAAACCTCGGCCTCTATCTCCCTAAACTTCCCGCTTTCTAATATTGACACCCTCGCTCCTCTCAACGGTAATTTACCGATAGCAGGGCCGGTCATTAACCACCTTCTCTAGAATAACTATTAATAACAACTTTTCGCTCTATTTAATGAGGAATGGGAAAGGCCGCTAAATTAAGGAAATCTAGAGGTTATAGCTGGGAGGATACGTTAGTTAAGCGTTTTAAATCCGCTGGATGGAAGGCCGTAAGGTTAGGCTCTCCCTCTATACATTTGCCGGACGTAGTAGCCGTAAAGGGATCGATGATAGTAGCTATAGAGGCTAAAGCAGCCTCTGGAAATACGATAGATATACCGGGAGACCAGATATCTAGAACGCTAGATTTCGTTGACATGTTCAACGCTTATCTGGAAAGGAAAGCCATTATAGCTGTAAAGTTCTTGAGGAAGAAGAGAGTCGCTACTGGAAGGTATAGGCCTAGGAAGAAAAAGGAGTTCTTCTTCGATATTACGGAGTTGGGAAGAAGGAATCCGCCAGCGATCTTAGTAACCTATGACGGTGAGGTTTACAGCGTAAGAGGAGGTTCGAAAAGGAAGATAAACTTAAGGAGCTGGACACCTCCTTGGCTAACTTCTTAAGAGGATTTTGACGTCAAAAGCTATACACCCTTTCTCGTACACGAATAACGGGTTTATATCTATGTCCTTTATTTCATCGAAATCTAGAGATAACTGATTCACACTTGCTAATACCTTCTTCACGGCTTCGATATCTTTAGGCTTATCTCTAAAACCTTCTAATACCTTTATAACTTTAGTTTCTTTCATCATTTCATCTATATCTATATCTGTTAGAGGCGCTATTCTAAAGGCTACGTCCTTATATAGCTCAATTAAAGTTCCTCCGGAGCCGAACATTATCATCGGACCGAATAGCTCATCTCTATGCATGCCTACGGCTACCTCGACTCCCTGTTTTACGAAAGATCTTACAACCACGCCTTCTATCCTAGCTTTAGGCGCATTTTTCTTAACGTTAGATAATACTTCATCGTATGCTTTTTCCAGCTCCTCCCTGCTCTGTATATTCAATCTAATAGCTCCTACATCGACCTTATGCACTATATCCGGAGATTCTACCTCTAGTACTACGGGATACCCTATCTCTTCAGCGATTTTAAGGGCGTCCTCCTTACTCCTCGCTATTCTCTTTTTCACAACCGGTATGTCGTAAAGGTGAGCAACCTCAGCTGCTTCAGAAGGAGTTAAAGCCCTTCCTTCTCTTAAGGCCCTTTCAATAATAACCTTCGCCTTCTCCTTATTTCCATCGACTTTCACAAAAGCTCCCGAAGGTCTCTTCTTATACCTCCAGTACCTATACTTAGCTGCTAAGGCCGCTACGGCTCTTTCAGGATTCTCAAAAGCGGGTATACCGTATCTAGTTAGATGTTTAATAGCTGTATCGCACTCCCTACCTCCTATAAAAGCGGCTACCATAGGCTTATCAACGTACTTGCCCTCCCTTTTACATTTCACTAATGCCTCGGCTATCCTCAACGGATCGGTTATAGCGGTATGGCAGTACAATATTATAATTGCATGAACCCTCTCGTCTGCTAGAAGAGTTTGTAGAGAGCCGTAATAATCTCTATCAGCGGCCATTCCAGTTAGATCTACGGGATTTAAAGTAGAACCGAACTCCGGCATCCACTTCTTCAGCTTTCCAGCCAAATCGCTCGGAATATCCATTAGCTTCAATCCGTACTGTTCGCAAGCATCGGTAGCCATTACCCCTGCCCCTCCTCCATTAGTTAAGATAACGACATTTTCTCCTTTGGGATCGGGTAGGGAGGCTAGAGCTAGGCCGTAATCAAAGAGCGTGGGAAAGCTCTCAGCTCTTATGACACCGCACTGCTTAAAGGCTATATCGTAAGCTATATCTGAACCTGCAAGAGAGCCCGTATGCGATTTAATAGCAGCCGCCGTTCTTTCAGCCTTTCCGGCTTTTAACATAACTATGGGCTTTACCTTCGTTACCCTCTTAGCGACCTCCATGAACTTCCTTCCATCCTCTATTCCTTCCATGTAAAGCGTTATAGCCTTCGTATGAGGGTCTTTTGAAAAGAATTCTATCAGATCTATTTCATTTACATCCGCTTTATTTCCAATACTTACTACATCCGAAAGCCCTATCTCTTTTAGCTTTGTCCACGTTACTAAGCCTATAGCTAAGGCTCCACTTTGCGAAATAAAAGCTATCTTCCCTCTTTCCGGGAGATAGGGCATAAAGCTCGCGTTTATCTTCATAGGCGTATCGGCTATACCTACTATGTTAGGACCTAGAAGCTTAATTCCCGCCTCCTTGGCTATCCTCACTATCTCTCTCTCCCCTTCCACATTTCCCACTTCCTTAAACCCTGAAGATATCACAGCAACCGCCTTAACTTTCTTTTCCGCGCATTCCTTCATGACCTTTGGAACAATTCTCGCTGGAACTACTATTACAGCTAAATCGACATCGACGGGTATATCTTTAACAGAAGGATAACATTTTAAGCCCAATATATTATCAACGTTGGGATTTACGGGGAAAACGTTTTCCTTAGGAAAACCGCCATCGATGATGTTCTTAAGAACCATATGCCCTATCTTCGTTTCCTCTCTAGAAGCCCCAATTACAGCTATAGTCTTTGGCCTTATTAAATGCTGTAAGCTCATCCTTTCTGTAGATTTCACCTGCTTACTAATTATAAGGTTTTTCAAAATGTTTTAATTAGACATTTGACTAATAAATATCAAATAGTAAAGTAATTATCGTGGGAAATCTTTATTTTAAATTCTGCATCAATAAATATCATAATATCATTATATATTATAAAGGAGGCCTCTTCCCTAGAACCAGATCCACGTTCATTACCTCGCCGTTCCTAACGATCGTTAAGGTTACGCTATCTCCTGGAAGCTTATTCCTTTCTATATACGTCGTCAGATCATCGCTATTCCTTACCCTTACTCCATCTACGGCGATTATTAGATCCCCGCCTATAATATACTTCTCTCCCGCTATCACTACCTCCTTATTTCCTCCTCTAAGGCCCGCTTTGAAAGCGGGACCTCCTCTAATTACGTCTACTATCAACCATCCGTAATTATAGTTTATCCCCATTGCTTGAGCGATTTCGTACGACATATCTATCCCTCTAATTCCCAGCCAAGGATGTAGGTCGTAATATCCGTATTTAATTAAGTAAGGAAGCTCTCTTAAAATGGTATCCGAAGGGATGGCAAAACCGATTCCTTGGGCACCGCTAACTATTGCGGTAGTTATTCCAACTACCTCTCCACGTATATTTAAGAGAGGACCTCCTGAGTTTCCAGGGTTAATAGGGGCATCGAATTGGATTACATCAGGTATTAGATAGCCTCCCGTTAGCTCTGTTCTAATGCTCCTTCCAATTTGACTAACTACCCCCTCGGTTAAAGATCCTTGGAGACCGAATGGATTTCCCAAAGCGAGAACTATATCTCCCACCTTTAAAGTAGACGAACTAGTAATATTTAGGGGTATTAGCTTTTCTTCTGGAACATATGGCTTGAGAACTGCTAAATCGCTATAGGGATCCGATCCTATTAAATCGGCTCTAAAAGCCTCTCCGTCGCTAAATACCAGAGTTGTATTCATTACGTCGTTAACTACGTGATGGTTCGTAATTACGTAATAGGAGTTATTGAAGAGGATCACGAAACCGCTTCCTTGAACTCTTTCGTAACTAGTAGCTGGTCCAAAAATAGTCAAAACGGTTTTCTTAATAAATCCATAAACGACTACTACTGAATTCTTGGCCTTATAATATATATCGGCGTAGGTATTGTTTACCCCTACGATATGAAGAGTGATTACCGACGAATTCACGGCCTTCTTAAGCAACCCTATCTGATCTTTGAGAAATGAAATATGACTTCTTAAATTAACTATTTCGTTTTCAAGCTCGTAGTTTTTTAATAACGTCCATCCTAAACACGATATGGTTAAAGCTAAGATTAAGGATAAGGCTACGATGAGTTTAGCCTGTCCTCTCATCAATTTAGCAAAGAAGGTATAAACGTAAAAATCTTACTTCTTTCTCTTTCCTCTAGGCTGAATGGATATCCTTATCCCTAGCTCTTCCTCAAGCTGAGATATGTTGGATCCATGTCTTCCTATGATCTTGGGAATAGCTGATCTCGCTACCTTAATTAAAGCTCTATTCCCTCCTTTAATCTCAACGGTAGCTCCTGGATCGTATCTCCTAATCGCTTGGTATATTCTCTCAATAGCGAGCTTCTCAATAGGAGTACCTTCTTTTTTCTCCTTAATAGGCACTATTACGTTTTCCTCCCCAAACGTATATATCTCGTACTCGAGCTCTCCAGTTTCAAAATCCCTAACCTCGACTACGGGTCTAGCGAGATCTTCCTCGGTCATACCGGTAGGAACTTTAACTGTTAACCTTAGATCGTATACTTTCTTAATCTCTCCGTCCTTAACGAAAATTACGGTATCCACTATATGGCTGTCTCTTATACACATCTGACGCTGCCGACGAATTACACGGTGTAGATCTCGGTG
>CALBHZ010000251.1 GCA_937892815.1 uncultured archaeon
TTTTCAAGCAGAAGACGGCATACGAGATGTAGAGAGGTCTCGTGGGCTCGGAGATGTGTATAAGAGACAGCCTCTAGGATGTCCTCTATGTAATCGCCAACTTCCCTTTTCACAAATACACTACCTCCTCCAATATCCGTTTACCGATTCTCGGCTTCAACGCGGACTTTTCAACTAAATCGACTTTTACCCCAAGTAAATCGCTGAGGTAATTCTCCAATTCAACGAACTCTAAGAGGCTTATCTTTACTTCAGGTTTAAACTCTACTAATACATCGAGGTGCTTTCTTCCCTAGCTTCTCCCCTTAAATAAGAGCCGAAGATACCGATCTCCTCAACTCCATACCTTTCCCTAAGGAACTTCTCGTGATCCTTAAGGATTTCCATTATCTCGTTAAGCGATCTCTTCATCTTATTATCCCGCTATTTTACTAAATTCGACTTTAAATATTTTCATGAAGGCCTTGTAAAACGCATTAGGCTTATCGATAGCCGCTAACGGTAACATAGCTTTTTATCTTCTGACTATCAAGTTTAAATGCTAAACTCTTTCAAGAAATGCTATAAAGTTTTTAACATAACGAAACGATCAGGTAAGTGTGAACAAGAAGGTCGCCGTAGGCTCGGACGACCTATACCACGTCGCTAAGTTTACCGTAGAGTATCTCAAAAAGAAGGGCTTCGAGGTCGTTCCGATAGGCTCGGTTAAGAGCGGTAAGCCCGAGCCATGGCCTAAAGTAGCTATCGAAGTCGGAGAGATGGTAAAGAGGAAAGAGGTCGATTGGGGCGTCGTAATTTGCTATACCGGCACGGGCGTCTCCATAGCGGCTAACAAGGTCAAGGGGGTTAGAGCGGCGTTATGTAATGACGCCGAGACTGCTCGAGGAGCTAGGCTTTGGAACGATGCGAACGTGCTAGCCATGAGCGCTCGCCTAGTCACCGACATCTTAGCTAGGGAAATCATAGATGCGTGGCTCTCCGTTAACGCTGTAGATCCTACCGAGAAGGACAACATAGACTACTTGAAGAAATACGATGAAGAAAGGGCTAAAGAATAAAGGCTGTACGAGGGCTCGTAGTGAACTCTCCATACGACATCCCTTTTATATGCTCCACGACATTGGCACTTAAAGTTATAGAAGCCTGAAGCTGTAAGGTGCGCTGAGCCGAGGGAAAGAGCTTAGAGGACATCGGAACTGAAGCCGTTTAAGCGCTAAAAAGGTAGCTCAACTTGGCAATATGACCGAAGTGTCGCTCTTGGAAAGCCCTCTTTCCTTCAACCTTTCGTATAGGTCCTTCAGCTTCCTAAAGCCCTCTCCTTCGTAGAGGACGATGCCTTCTTCCATGGCGTCCACCAGCATCGGGTTTCCTCTTTCGAGCATTTTAAGGGCTTCTTCGAGCGTATAGGGATGCGGCTCGATCGGTCTGTTCCCCACGATATCGTATATCTTCAAAAAGCGATCCATATACCTTTCCTTAAATTCCGCAACTATCAGTAGGTCGTAATCGCTCCAAGGCTTCCAGTCACCCCTAGCTCTCGAGCCGAAAAGTATCACGGCTATGGGCCTTAGTTCCGACACCAGCCTTTCGACCACTTCCTTCAACCAGGTTTCCATTTCAAGACCTCCTTCGCTAGATCCACTATCTTGGTTGCAGCGTTAAGAGCCCCCTTTGAAGCGTTTACGTCATAGGCCTCATGAGGCGTTCCCTCTGGATGGGCATTGGGATATCTCGACGGAATGTAGTGTCTGTCGAGCTCTCTTGCGAGGCTCAAAAGGTTCTCATCATATTTCTCTCTTTTTCGGGCGAAAAAACGTTCGAGTAGTAGCCTTACACTATGCCCCCAAGGGGCCTCGTTAACTGAATAGAGTAGGGCTTTTGCCGCCTTCTCCGCTGCTTGATGGGCGTAAAAGCAGGAGGCATTATATCTGTCTCTTATACACATCTGACGCTGCCGACGAATTAGACGGTGTAGATCTCGGTGGTCGCCGTATCA
>CALBHZ010000252.1 GCA_937892815.1 uncultured archaeon
TTCAAGCAGAAGACGGCATACGAGATGTAGAGAGGTCTCGTGGGCTCGGAGATGTGTATAAGAGACAGGAGCTCAGCTATCTAGTAGGAACGGCTTTCTACTATGGAACCTTGGTCAGGGGTTTAGATCTTCCTGAAAGGATAAGGTATGCTGTATTCGTTGGCGCTCCGTTATTTAGAGTGAGGATCGAGGACGTAGATGCGCTTAGCCCTCAAATGATTAAGATTTTAGCCTTAATATTTAGAGATGAAGAGGAAATCAAGGAGTTAATCCACTTATTACCTGTTATAGATAGGCCTAAGTTTCAAAAGGAATTTGAGGAGCTTAAGAGAAGAATTAAGGTATTAATTAAAAAGGGAGAAGTAAAGGAAAAGGATGTAGTAGTTAAAAAGGGAGAAGTTATATTTCCAGATATTAGGACGTATATACAAGGTTCTGGAAGGACTTCAAGGCTTTTCGCAGGCGGTATTACTAAGGGAGCTAGCTTTCTATTAGAAGATAACGAGGAGGTGCTAAACGCCTTTATCGAAAGGGCAAAATACTACGATTTAGAATTCAAATCCGTAAAAGAGGTCGATTTTGAGAAGCTAATAAATGAAATAAATGAAACGAGGGAGAAGTTTAAGAAGAGAACTGAGTTTAAGGACGTTATTAAGCCTACCTTATTCGTAGTTGAAAGCCCGACTAAGGCTAGACAGATATCTAGGTTCTTCGGTCAACCTAGTATAAAGGTTATCCAAGATGAAGACGTCATAATAATCGCGTATGAGGTTCCCACCCCTCAGCATATCCTGCTCGTTACGGCAAGCTTAGGCCATATAACGGATTTAGTAACGAACAGAGGCTTTCACGGAGTTGAAGTAAATGAAGAATTCATACCTATATACTCTTCGATAAAGAGATGTAGAAATTGTGGTTACCAATTTACCGAAGATAGGGAGATGTGTCCTAAATGTAAAAGCAACGATATTGACGATTCTAAGAAGAGGATTAGGGCATTGAGGAGACTTGCTAGGGATTCTGGGTTAATTATTATAGGAACTGATCCAGATGCAGAGGGAGAGAAGATAGCTTGGGATTTAACAAACCTATTATCTGGATGTGGAGAGATATATAGAGCTGAATTCCACGAAGTAACTAGAAGAGCGGTCTCTGAAGCCCTATCGAACTTGAGGAGGATAGATGAGAACTTAGTTAAAGCTCAAATGGTTAGGAGAATTGAGGATAGGTGGATAGGTTTCGTATTAAGCCAAAAGCTATGGAAGGTTTTCAATGACACGAATCTTTCAGCTGGAAGGGCTCAAACTCCGGTATTAGGATGGATTATCGAGAGAGCCGATAAGTATAGGGAGAGGATACAGGTAGGTATTATTAAAGAGCTAGATCTCGTTTTAGAGGGGTTAACGAAACCTAAGGTAAAGTTGAAGATAGAGAAGATCGAGGATAAAGAGGAGGAGAGAACTCCTCTTCCTCCATACACGACGGATGCCTTGCTTAGGGATGCTAACGCTATACTGAAGCTATCCGCTAAGGAGGCAATGGAAGTTGCTCAAAGCCTATTCGAAAACGGTTTAATTACCTATCATAGAACGGATTCAACGAGAGTTAGCGATGTAGGGCTGAGGGTAGCGAAGGACTATCTAGGGGAAGACTTTCAAGGAAGAACGTGGGGAGAGGGAGGAGCTCACGAGTGCATAAGGCCTACTAGGCCCGTACCTAAAGAAATGCTAATGCGTTTAATACAGGAGGGCGTTATCCAAGCTGAGGAGATGGATTGGAGGCATTTCGCTATGTACGATCTGATATTTAGAAGGTTTATGGCAAGTCAATGCAAGCCTTACGAAGTTAAGGTAAAGAAGTATAGGATCTTCTACGATGGAAGGGAAGTTGTAGAAGAGAGGGTTGTAGATGCTAAGGGAAAAGCAGTTGAGCTATATAAGTGGTTGGTATGGAAGAAACCTCCCCTACCTGAAGGGGAGGTAGAAGTTAAGGTTGACGTTAGAACCATGCCGAAGGCCTATCCCTATACTCAGTCGGAGATTATACAGAATATGAAGGAAAGGGGTATAGGAAGACCTTCGACTTACGCCACTATTTTAGATAAGCTATTTATGAGGAAATACGTTGTGGAGAGAAGGGGGAGGGTGCTGCCAACTTATAGAGGAGTGCAGGTATTTAACTACCTTAATAAGCAATACAGAGCTTACGTATCCGAAGATAGGACTAGGATGTTGGAGGCGAAAATGGATGCTATCGAGAGAGGGGAGCTCGACTATAAGAGAGCCTTAGAGGAGCTGTATCAAGAGATAAGATCGATTGAATAATTTCGTTAATGAAGCGAACCTAGAAGCCGGGAGAGGAGGACTTAAAAGCTAGGGAAGGATTCGATTTTAACGAGAGAGGTGACGTTAATGGACGTTTTAGAAGCTGTAGCGGAGAAGATTAAGGAGAGCAGATACTTAGTTGCCTTTACCGGAGCTGGCATATCTAAGGAAAGCGGAATTCCTACGTTTAGAGGGAAAGATGGATTATGGGCTAAGTACGATCCAGAGGAGCTGGCCTCATGGAGAGGCTTTCTTAAAAATCCAAAGCTCGTGTGGGAATGGTACACGTGGAGGATGGACCTAATAGGAAAGGCGAAGCCTAATCCAGCACATTTAGGTTTAGCTAAGTTAGAGAAGGTAGGTATATTGAAGGCCGTTATAACTCAGAACGTGGATGGATTACATAAGAAAGCTGGAAATAAAAGGGTTCTCGAATTACATGGAAACATTTGGAGGGTTAAGTGCGTCTCATGCGATTTTAAAGATAGAGTAAAGGAGCCTCTTAAGGAGGTCCCTCCTAAATGTCCCAAATGTGGTTCTCTTTTAAGGCCCGATGTTGTATGGTTTGGAGAACCCTTACCCTGTCTCTTATACACATCT
>CALBHZ010000253.1 GCA_937892815.1 uncultured archaeon
GCTCGCATAGCTGTTCATACCTAACGCCTCCCCCTCCTAGTAGAACTTCCTTCTTATAATATGAACACTTCACAGCGGAGAGATCTTCCTATAAGGTAGTACGATGAAACTGGTCTCTAGGAGCAGCCTATTTCCCTAAAGACTTCAAAGCCTCGTTAGAGAGCGGCGTGAACCTACATCAGCCTTAAGATAAAAACGAACGACTTAAGCGTCCGCAACGAGAAAGCGAAGTTGGTCCTAACGTTGCCTGTTCCAGGCTATTTTCGATCGTAGATCTATAGCGTTCTCCGACGAACTAGGCATTTCATGGCGACTTCTGCTCAGGGATGTATATTTGAGGATTCGCGTAACCGTGAACGTCGGAAACCAGATAGACGATCGCTTTAATTTAGAGAAGGAAGGAGCGGGCTTACCGGTAATTTTAGCAACTCCAACCTATCTTTCAAGCTTGTAGTATACTACCTGTTTTTGGTAAGCGGGAGGTTGGTAATCTGGTTCGGCTTTTATCGCTCTTTGAAGACAATTTTCAACACAGACATGACAGTATATGCACTTAAAAGGATCGTAAGTTATAGTTTTTGTTTCAGGATCGACCTTTATAGCCGCAGGCGGACATAAACGCTCGCAATCTCGACAAAGATCGCACTTCTCCATGTCGAAAACCAATATCCGGCCCCTATGCTCAGGGAAAGGCTCTCTCTTAATAAAGGGATGTCTAACGGTTGCGGGTTTCGAGAAGAGATTCTTCAATATATTTAGAAGCATACGAACCATCCTTTAACTCCCTCCGTCCTTTTTAATGTGAATTATACGCTCGGTGCAGGCTATGCAAGGATCTATGGATAAGACTATTACAGGTATATCTGCAACCTCATATCCTGGAAGCATAGCGAGTAATGGAGGGATGTTTGCGAGCGTTGGGGTTCGGATCTTAACTCTTTCCAACTTGTTTGTTCCGTTCCCCTTTACATAGTAGAAAAGTTCGCCTCTAGGCTGCTCAACTCTAGCTACAGCTTCACCTTCAGGCCATTTTTCAGGTTTAACCGCAATCTTACCTTTAGGCATACTTTTTAATGCTTCGAGAATTAGATCTATCGATTGATATACTTCGTAAAATCTCACAACTGTCCGTGCGTAAACATCGCCATCCTTCTCTACTACAGGCTCGAATTTAAGATATTTGTACGCCTGATATCCTTCAAGCCTGACATCCTTAGCTACCCCGCTTCCACGCGCTGTCGGACCAACCGCTCCAAGTTTTAAGGCATCATCATAAGATAGAATACCTCTACCTATCGTCCGCTTCTTAAATGCGGAATCCTTAAGAATTACAGGTGCAAGCTTATCCATTCTCCTTCTAAGCTCTAACATGCTTTCTTTAAGACGCTCAGCTAAAGGATCTGGAATATCCCTTCTAACTCCCCCAATTGTACATGTTGAAATTATAACTCTGTTACCTCCGGTACGCTCCTGAAGATCCATCACAATCTCTCTCTCCCTCCAAAATTGCATGAAAAGGCTTTCAAATCCCATAGCATCGGCTAGGAGGCCTAACCACAGTAGATGACTTTCAAGTCTATTAAGCTCAGCCCATATAACCCTTAAGTATTGAGCCCTTTCAGGAACTTCGACATCCACAAGCTTCTCTAAAGCCATACAATAGCACAAAGCATGCATGAAGTTGCATATACCACAAATTCTTTCACACAAGTATACATTCCGCTGGTAGTCGTTAAGCTCGCAAGCTCTTTCAATACCACGATGAATATAACCCATATTTACACCTACATCAACAATTTTCTCCTCATCGACCATGAACCTAAGCTGGATGGGTTCGGGTAAAACCGGATGTTGAGGACCAAAGGGGAAAATCGTATATTTCCGTCTAGTTTTACCTTCACTCATACCAATCACACCTCCAACATCTTTTAGCCTCTTTAACGGCTTCCTCAACGCTATAGCCTAACTCAACTTCGTCGAAACTTTTAACCCTTTCCTCTACTGGAAGAAGTCTTACGGGAACTTTGCTTAACTCTAAAACTTCTTTAACATCAACTCTGGGAATAAGTTCCTCGGTCAGCCCGTGTCCTTTAAGCCCCTTCCCACCTAAGTACCTATCTATAGCATTGGCAGCTCTCCATCCAGCACCGATGGCTTTGGCAACCGAGGCAGGACCTGTCACGACATCGCCGCCAGCAAAAACTCCACGAACGTTTGTTTCTAACGTTTCAGGATCAACTTCTATCCGTCCACGTTTATCCAACTTAAGCTTAGAAGATTTAGGAGGTGTTGCAACTTGCCCTATAGCCTTAACAAAGGTATCAGCTTCGATAACAAATTCACTTCCAGGTATAGGTTCAGGTCTAGGCCTA
>CALBHZ010000254.1 GCA_937892815.1 uncultured archaeon
ACCGAGATCTACACCGTCTAATTCGTCGGCAGCGTCAGATGTGTATAAGAGACAGTAGCATAGGAGTAAAGGCTCACTTAGTATAAGTCTAACGCGCTCGAGAATGTTCGAGATAATAGATTCTAAGCCTGAAAAATACACGGTAATTTACGCACGTTTACCTTCCGGCTTTCATAGCCTCCCAGTTTAACGTTTGCTATCTAGATATCGCAAATTGATATCTTCGTAGTTCACGTCCTGAATCGACCTTTCCTTGGATGTGGTATTAAGTACGGCGTTTTCTTCTTGTACTCTACGTATTCCTTTCCGAACCTTAACTCAAGCTCCTTTTCTTCAACGAGCTTTATGTATAACGAAAGTAGAGCTCCAATTGCGAATACGATGATTACGCCAGATAAAGCATTAACCGTTAAGATCAAGCCTAGATAATAGAGAAGTACACCAAACGTCATCGGGTTCCTACAATAAGCATACGGGCCTACGATAACTAGCTTCTGCGTTGACACTATTGGAACTGGTGTTCCCTTACCGATGTTCCACTGAGCCCAAACGGCCCAGCCAGCGAAAAATAAGCCAATCGCTATTAAAGCCAAGCCGAATGTGGAGTTGTAAGGTTCTAAGGAAAGGCTTATTCCAAATACTCCGTTAAGAGCTAAGGAAGCGTAAACTATAGTTAAGGGTATTATTATGAGAAATAACAACGCCCCAATCGTCATAGCGGTGATTTTACGCTCTCTCCTTTGTCTGCGTTTAGCTTGAGCAACTAAGGCATCTACGAGCTTCAAAATCCCGGATCTTAGTCGTCATTGATATGCTATATACCTATTGTTACGTTGGCTCTACAGCCTAGATAATTAACTAAAGCTAAAGACGCTAAGCTTCTCAAAAATACCTAGGCTTAAAGCTGTAACGCAATAAATGCCTGCTTCTGATGAGGCTAATAACTGATAGGGTTTAAAATTAGATAGGCCATCCTCAACAACTCTTATAAGCTTAGATATCAATGTATTAAGAAGGTTGTGCGCCCTTTTAATCGCCATCCTTACGTGGATTTCCATACTTATAGGCATAGCTGTAGGCTTTTTAACTAAGCTAAATGCAAGCAATATCGTACTGCAGATCCTCGGCTGGACTTTATTCATCCTCGGATCCTATATCCACTACTTAAGCCATAAAGCTCATCCTAAGGCGCATAGGGGCATTGATGAGGTAAATTACGTTGCTCAACGGGGAATCTACTCTTGGGTAAGACATCCGGGATATCTAGGCTTAACGCTGATGTTCTTCGGCGTTGCTATAGCGTTTGGAAGCGTTCCGGCTTTAATCATCGCTGCTATCTTAAGCGCTTATCATTACCAACTCGCTTATAAGGAGGAGAGGTTGATGTTAGAGAAGTTCGGAGATATTTATCGAAGGTATATGAATGAGGTTCCCGATAGGTTCCTGCCTGTAAGGAGGCTCTTGAAGAAGTTACGATCAAGCTGAGAAAATTTACTAGGAAAATTTATATATTACTATTTTTGTTACTATATGAGCATGGTTAAAGTTAAGGTCACGAGGAACTACCAAATAACGATTCCCGCTGAAATTAGGAGTAAGATAGGGCTTAAAGAGGGGGAGGAGGTAGAGATCTACCTCGATGAATCCGGGAGGATATTGATAGAGAGGGTAGAAGCCAGGAGGAAGACCTTCGTATACGGGAAAAAGCTCCTACCTGAAGAGATAGATAGGATAATCGAGAAGGGGATTTTGGAGGTCTCAAATGAAAGCCGTTATAGATATCAACGTCTTAATTTACGATACCTTTAGGGATAGCGTTTTTCACGATAAAGCTCGTTCCCTGCTGGATAGGCTTGAAGAATGGATAATTCCTTTAATCGTAATCTATGAGTACGTCTGGTTCATGAAGGGGCTTGGAATGGACACAAAGAGTTCAGTTGAGAAAGCGAAGGAGTATCTGCTTCAACCGAAGAGCGACGTAATCGTAGAGGAAGTTAGCGATTTAATTAAAGCTCTAGATCTAATTTCATTTGAGGGGTTATCTCTATCTAGGTTTAACGACGAGGTAGTTCTTTCGATTGCTTCTAAGATAGGGTGTATAGCCACCTTCGACGATAAGTTGAGGAAGCAGGCTTTAGCAAGAGGGTTAATAGTATTACCTCAAGAGATATAGGAGGATGGTGAACTGTAAGGTATGAAGGGAGGATCCGGCAATCCCTCGATCGTTCCTATAGTAAGAGGAGAGGTAGAATTCATGATAGTATACGATAACGAAGCTTTGAGAGGATTTAGAAGCGGATGGGGCTTTTCCTGCTACATTAAGGAGAAGGGAGTACTCTTCGATACCGGAGCGGATTTAGATAACCTCATGTACAATATGGAGAAGCTTTCAATACATCCTAAGGAAATCAAGAAGATCGTCCTTTCTCACGAACATGGAGATCACACCGGAGGTATAGGGATCGTAGAGTACTGTGGAGATGTAGAGGTATTCATCCTCCGATCCTTCTCTAAATGGTTTAAGGAAAGACTAGCCTCTTATCCAAACGTGAACATCGTTGAAGTAAAGGAGGAAGAAACAGTTTGTGATGACGTTTTCACTACGGGAGAGCTTGGATTATTTACGAAAGAGCAATCGCTAATTATCAAGACGGAAAAGGGAGTAGTTGTCGTAACGGGCTGTTCACATCCAGGGCTAGAAAGCATATTAGCGAAAGCTAAGAAGTTTGGTAGAGTCTATGGAGTAATTGGAGGCTTTCATGGGTTTAGTAAATTGGGGTTGTTAAAGGAGATGAGCCTGATAGTTCCCTGCCATTGTACGGCTAGGAAAAAGGAGATCTTAAACCTCTATCCTAAGACAAGCGTAAGATGTTCAGCGGGCTTTACGATAAGGGTTTAAATTAATTAAACTTAGGTTTTCATTCAATACTCCATAGTAACACTTTATTTTAAAAAAGTAACACTTATAAGGGGCTGACAGTGGCATTTAAGGCGAGATGAAACTAGGGGCTTTTATCCTCTTAACGGTGATCTTACTATTACCTCCTCTAGCAACGATAGCTACGACTAATGAGAAGCCATTAGTCGTATGTACCACTACCGTTTTAGGCAGTATCGTAAGCGATTTAACTAAAGGCGAGGTAACCGTAGAGGTTATAGCAAGCCCTTCGATCTGCCCGGCTCACTACGACGTTAAACCTAGCGACGTAGATGCTTTTCGTAAGGCAAGCTTAATACTTGCACATGGATTTGAACCTTGGGTTAAGGAGTTAAAGGAGACGTCGAAAACTCAAGCTCCTATAGTGGAAATTAAGGGTCCTTGGAATATCCCTAGTAAACTAAAGAAGGTTTACGAGAAGGTCGCTAAAGCTCTTCAAGACAACTTAAAGCTTAACCTAAATGAAAGGCTTGAAAGATGTTTAAAGGGCATCGATGAAATCGAAGCTTGGCTTAAGGATTACGCATCTGAGAACGGCTTTGGGGAAAAGCCTATCGTATGCATGCTTTGGCAAAGGCCCTTCTTAAGCTACTTAGGCTTTAAGGTAGTTGCTTCCTTTAAACCTCCTGAAATGGTATCGATGAAGGAATACGAAGCTGTTTTAGCTAACGCTACGCGTGAAGGAGCTGTTTTAGTCGTAGATAACTTACAAAGCGGAACCGAGTTAGGAGAGAAGATAGCGAGGGAGATAGGAGCGGTAGAGGTCGCTTTAACTAACTTTCCGGGAACAGCGCCAAACCTCAATAACGTTACTCAAGTAATGAAATACAACGCTAAGCTATTAGCTCAAGCTTTGAAGGAGGCGAGCGTTGTTAAAGAAACGGTAAAGCTTAGAAATGAAGTGGAGATGTGGAAGGCGGGAGCTTTAATAGCGTCGGTTGTAGCGTTAATCTTCGTAGCGATAACCGTAGCTCTAGCCCTCAAGTTAAGGAAGGGGAAGTAAGCCTTGATCTCAGGACTCTCCTTGGATGAGGCCGCTAAGCTACATGGACATAAAGGACCATGGCTAGTCCTAGGTTATAAAGCGGGCCTTAGAGCTAACGAAATCTTAAAGCCCAATACCGAACACGACCTCTTCTGTAGAGCCTATACCCCTTTAAAAACCCCTTATACCTGTGCGTTAGATGGAATTCAAGCGGCAACGAGATGTACGTTGGGGAAGCTGTCTATAGAGGTAGTAAAATCGGAGGTTAATGAGATTAAGTTCGTCTTCCTCGATAAAAGAACTGGAAGGAAGCTCGAAGTTAAATTGAAAGAGGGAGTTGCGAGCTTAATAGAGGAGATGATTTCTAAAAGAGGCTTAAGCGAAGCGGCTAAAGCTATCGAGGACGAGGAAGCATGCGAGCTTTTCGAGGAGAGGCTATACGATTAAGTAGCGTATGGGTAGCGTATTCTGGATCTGGAAGGCCCGCTATTAAGGACGTATCGTTAACTGTAGGGATGGGTAAGTTCGTGCTCCTCACCGGACCTAACGGCGCTGGCAAAACCACGCTGGTAGAGACGTGTTTAGGAATTCTCAAGCCGTTAAAGGGCGTAGCGGAGCTCTTAGGCGTTAATACTAAGAGCATAAAGGTCGTTGAAGTTAGAAAGCTATGTAGCTACGTACCTCAAGATTTCATGAGGCCTCCTTACGAGTTCTATACGGCAGGACACGTTATAAAGCTAGGCTTAGCACCTCTAAGACCTCCTCTCCCCTATGTGGATAACCTTAACGATCGAGTTGAGGAAGTCGCGAACCTCTTAGGAATAAGAGATTTGCTCGATAAGCCTATAGGAGCTTTGAGCGGAGGACAGCAACAAAAGGTCTTCATCGCTCGCGCTCTAGTTCGTAAGCCTAAGCTAATTTTCCTCGATGAGCCCTTCGCTAGCTTAGATAGAGGATCTAGAGAGCTCGTAGCACGTATAGTAAGGGATTACGTTAAACGGGAGAACGCTACGGCTTTAGTAGTAAGCCACGATACCTCTACGATATCCAACTTGTCCGATGCTACAGTGGAGATGAACGGAGGAAGGATACTAAAGGTAGAGGGAGATCTTACGTGATAGTAGCCCTTCCTCTTCTAACGTCGTTTCTTTCTGGACTCCTCTGTGGAACTCTAGGGTATTACGTAGATAAGCTTAGGATAGCTACGCTAAGCTTTAGCGTAGCTCATGCAGCATTAGCTGGAGCCGCCGTAGGCATGATCTTAGGGATGGATATGACGTTAACGGCCGCCTTAACGGCCGTAGGCTTTGCAAGCGTTATGGGAACGCTTTCCCTTAAAGTCGGGGAGGCTAAAGAGCTAATATCCATGTCGTTCTTCTCCTTCTTCAATGCCCTCGCTCTCTTCATGATATACCTTTCAAATACGACGGTTTTGGCGACGTCCTCCGTCGCGGCTATCCTATGGGGTAGCGTACTCGCCATTACCCCCTTTAAAATATCCGTACTCGCCTCAACCCTCTTGCTCTTCATATTATACGTTATCCTTTACAAACATCGATTAGATTCTCTACTCTTCGATAGGAAGCTAGCCGAAGCTGAGGGGATCAACGTTCATGCTCACGCCTTTACGATACTGCTCTTCGTAAGCGTTGCTATTGCTTTAACCTTGAAGCTTACCGGAGGCTTCCTCGTCTTCTCCCTATTGTATAACCCCGTAATGACATCTATCCAGATCTCTAGGAAAGCTCACGTTCAACAGCTATTATCTCCTACTTTAGGGGCAATTGCGGCTACGATCGGCCTCCTCACCAGCTACGCTATAGACCTACCCGTAGGAGCATGTATCGCTGTAACTTCTTCAATTATTCTACTGGTATCGGCGATAGCTAGGGCGATCTTTAATTACGCGTTAGCGAAGAAAGCTATCTCTTACAGCTAATTTTAAAGTGGATAAATTACAAATGCTTCAAATATCTTAGAGTCGCTAACAGTCGAGGATCTCCTAATAAAATACTAGGCCGTAGGTCTTTAGCTTACCGTAATGTTTAGTATTCCTAGTCAACAACTTGAGCTTTTTCGTTATCGCCGTAGCCCCTATAATTAAATCCCTATCTTCGATAAGCTTTCCTTTTGCTTTAAGAGATCTCCATATATCCGAGGCTTTCTCTAAAATTTCGTTATCTAACCATATTATATCAAAGGATTCCTCCAATATCCTCTTAGCCTCCTTTACGTCCTTCGTTCCTCTGATGAACTCGTAGACGGTTATTTCAGAAAGGTAATAGGAGTTTTCGAAGTTTAATTCTAACTTGCCTCTATAGTAGTCAATTAAACAATCCGTATCCACTAATACTCTCTCGCCCATTTCCCAACCCTTACTTCTTCATACTCCATTTCCAATAGCTCTTTCATCTTCTTCCTGTATTTAAGCCTCTTCTCAAGGCGAGCTATATTTGCAAGCTCATCTAAAAATTCATCCCATGTCTTACTTCCTTTCATATTCTCTAGCTTCCTCTTCGTCTCCGCCTTTACTGGTATCGTACTTATCGTTGTAAATCATAATTTATTGATTATAATTAATAAACTTTGGGGGTAATTATCGTTAATAATTAATTCTTTAATGAGCCTTTATCTAACCTGTTTTTACCTCATGCACGAACGCTTATTGAGATTCTAGCTGTCATTAATACGCTATATACCTAAAACTAAATAGCGTAATTTAAACGTCTTTAACCGTTTACCCCAGCCTTGCATCAACCTAAAACTCATTACCCATAATTGTACCTTTCAAGTTTACAGCAATGAAATCCTCAATTCGTAAACAATTGGTGAGAAACTTCATCTATATGTATATAGATGTATAGATATTGACGATGGCGCGAACGATAATGATCTCAGAAGAGGTATATGAAGCCTTAAGGAGATTGAAAGGTCCTAAAGAGAGCTTTAGCGATGTTATCAAGAAGCTTTTAGCATTGAGAAGAGGAGGATTATTCGAACTAGCCGGATCGGGAACTATAACGGAAGAAGGCGCTAAGATGCTTGAAAAGTACAAGAGGTTATCCTCTACAGTCGATATAGAGAGGTTAAGGGAGTTGTTCAAAGGGTAAGCGAGATGTACCTATTAGATACTGGCTATATACTCGTTAGAGGTAGATCTAAAGCGGTAAAGCTTGCTCTAATGATCAGCTTCCCAACTTCTCTTCGCCGCTCTTTTCTTCGCTTAGCTTCTTTGCTGAAAGAGCACATACGGGACACAATACGGCCTAACAATTGAAGCGAATTTACGGATTGAGCTGTAATTCACGTTATTACCGCCTTTTTAATGCCTCTCGTGGACTTAGGTACTTCAGCTCTTTGATATTTGAATACATCTCATCGTAGCTTATTAGGGCTTCGTTTTCAATAATTGCTGCTCCAGCGTGTAAGCTATCGAAGTACGTTACGTTATACCTCCCTCTAAGCTCCCAACTTTTAGCTAGATGTTTAGGGGATGGAGCAATTATCTCTAAGCCGTAATACGATAGCACTTCGCTAAGCCCTTCATAGAACTTTTGTATTTCAACCTTCAATTTACCGGATAATATTAAGAGGTCTAGCTCTACGAGAGCGTATGGTGAAAGCCTTAAGGGCTTAACCTTCCTAATTATCTCAACCGCTTCGCTATGATGTTTATCCGTGCTTGAAGCTAACGCTAAGATAACATCGGTCTCTATTAAGGCCATCTCTCTTCAACCCTCTTTATAGCCTCCTTTAGCGCGGCTTTCCTCAACTTCCTGATCTGTTTCTCAACATCTATCGTTCCACATATAACAGAGGAGGTGAGGAGATCTATAGGATCTTTAATAGGCTCGATAATAAGCTTTCCTCTTTCAATGCGAACACGTACTGCTCCCTTTACGTTAAGCATAGATCTAACTTCGCTTGGAATTAAGATCCTCCCCTTCTCATCGACTCTTAAAATAAATTCCAACTTCCCACCTATTTATAAGTGTACCTGTCTCTTATACACATCTCCGAGCCCACGAGACCTCTCTACATCTC
>CALBHZ010000255.1 GCA_937892815.1 uncultured archaeon
ATATTGTAGTTCTTTTCAACCCATTCATAATACTCAGCATCTCCCCAATAAACGTCCTCAAATTTACCATGTTCAGGACACGTCTTTTCCAGATATACGACGTTGTCCTCTTCATATATTCTCATTGGAATTCTCCTCATACATAAGGGACATAGGCTAGTGGACCATTTTTCAAAGCCCTTTATTTTCAGCTCCAAATCACCACAGTAAGCAGTAAAGAGGCATATAATGATTTCTGTAGTTTTTATTTACAATCTTAGTGTAAAAATATAAGACAAAAGAGGTCCTTAGCAATTGCAAGTTTTAGAAGAACCTATCTAGCGACGATTTAAAGAGCTTCGATCTGTAATTCTCAGCTTCCTCTAACAGCTCCTTCATAGATTTGTACTTAATCTTGTTCATGGCTTCGTCAAAAGTTAACCACTCATATCCTTTATGCTCCCAAGATACCTTTACATCTTTCGATTTAGTTTCCGCAAGGAAGTAAGTTACGGTCTTGTATACCTTCTGCCCATCCGGCCTAACGTAAAAGTACTCCACTTTCTTCTTAAATCCGGGATATATTTTGAGGTCGCCTAGGCCTGTTTCCTCCATCGCCTCTCTTCTAGCAGCCTCTAATACGTCCTCTTTTTCCTCTATATTTCCTTTGGGAAGATCGAGCCTTCCTCCCTCTCCTTTAAGGAAGAGATACTTCACAATATTGTCTTCTCTTCTAAAGATGATGATGCCCGCTGAACGCTCTCTAACTACCATTTAATAGAGGTTACCCTTAATTGAGATTTAAGCTTATACACTTAAGCTAGTCCTATCTTCGCCTTAATTTTATCTATCTCCGCTTCGATTTTCCTAAACCTTTCATCTAAGAAGGATCTTAGGTCTAGCCTTAAAGCTTTAATTTCGTTTATTATACCATCTTGTCCCTTTAATATTTCATCTTGCTTTTGAAGCATCATACCTTGTTTTTGGAGCATTTCGTCTTGTTTTCTAAGCATCATATCCTGCCTCTTCAACATTTCATCTTGCCTCTCTAGCATCTTATTTTGCCCTTCTAACATCTTATTTTGCATACTCAACATCGATCCTTGCTTCTCGGACATTTCTAAGCCTACATTTACGAACTTACACATTTGCTCGAGTTGAAGAATATGAACGAATTTCGTTAAATCCATAACGGGACCTCTATATCCTTCTACCTTTACGCTCTTTACCTTAGCTAAAGATGGCCATTCATTTTTAACGGTATTCGAAAAGGAGCTTACTTGACTATCCTTTCCTTCAATGTAACATATTACCGCTTGACGTTTTCCGATTATCGTATTGAAGGCAGAGAAACCCTTTAAATCCAGCTCCGATGCCTTCATCGTTAAAAATAACCTATATCCTATATCATGCACCTTATCTCCTATTATCGTTAGCTTAACTTTCATTATTTTATAAGGAAACCAATAACTGCGTATTTAAGCCTTTTGATGATCCGAGTTGACATTCCAATAAAGTTTATAACGAAAAGGAGGAAATGAAGAACGTGTTATTCACTAACTGTACGTACGTAAACATTAGAGGGTTTAAAGTGAGATGTTTAATTAAGGGAGAAGGTAAGGATTTAGTTTTAATTCACGGGTTGGGAGGATCGATAGAAAGCTGGAGATATAACATAGATTACCTATCATCTAAAGGCTTTAGGGTGGTAGCACCAGATCTAATAGGTTTCGGACTATCCGAAAAGCCTAGAATAAACTACACCTTAGATCTCTTCGTAGAACAGATAAGGGAGCTTATAGCCTCTTTAAATTTGAAAGAGGTTAACTTAATTGGCCATTCACTAGGAGGGCTTATCTCACTCAGTTTAACTCTAAAGCATCCTGAGGTTATAAATAAGCTCATTATAGAGGATTCAGCAGGTTTAGAAAGGAAGTCTAGAGAGGTCATAGAGGAGTTTATGGGGGATTGGTGGACTAAGGATAAGTTGAGGAAGTTCTACGAGTACATCGGCCACGATCCAAGTAGAATAAGTGACGAAATATTGGAGTTAAGGATGAAGATGTACGAGAAGGACGAGGCTAAGTACGCTTATAAATCTACGCTTAACATGCCCTTTAATTGTGAGGAGTTTAAGAGGGAATTGGAGAAGATCGATAAGCCAACTATGATAATATGGGGGGCTAAAGATCGGTTAATTCCAGTTAGATACGCTTACGAATTTAATAAGCTGATAAAGAGATCTAAGCTTGTAGTTATCCAAAACGCTGGACATACCCCTCATGCCGAAGCCTACGAAATATATAATAAGTTAATTGACAAATTTTTAGGATGATCTCTTAGCAACTAATAATTGAAGAAGTATTAAGATTATAGCTATAATTGCTAGGATTAACATTATAGGCCATGCATGTTCTCCAAACCCAACGATAATAGGTATAGGCCCGATTAAGAAAACCCCCCCTCCGCTTACGTGAGCTGGATAGATAATAGCTGACGACGCTATTACGATGAAGCCTATGAAGATGAGAGCGATGCCTATTAACAGAACTAAGAATGGGAGATTTGATAACGAAGTTCTCTGTTGAACTTCCATCCTATCCGCTAACCTCCTACAGTTTATGCATAGACCGGAAGGAAGATCGAAGTCTAATTCACAAACTAGAGCACCGCATCTCTGACATACGAACTTAGCCGGTCTTTCTCTACAAATATCGCATGTCCTCATAACAACTTCTGTAAGATCTAG
>CALBHZ010000256.1 GCA_937892815.1 uncultured archaeon
GTTCTAGGCTTCAGTATATAGGGGGGTCTTCCAACGATTACCACCTCAATTTCCTTAATGGCCTTATCTACTACCTTTTTCAACTCTTCCTCCTCCATCTTCTTATACACTTCGATTGAAAGCTGAGGATAATCCCAGAAAACCTTTCCATCTTTAATAACGTACGGTACTTTTACCCTAACGACATCTCCCTTATCTAATTTCAATTCATCTACGAATATTCTATAGAGAAGCTTATTTAATTCCCCAGCTGCTCTAGCTAGCTCTTGTTGTGAAGCCTTACCCTTCGCCATCCCAAAAAGCGTTCTCCTTATCTTATCGTCGTAAGCTCCTACGATTATAAATCCGCTACTTAATAGCTCGGTTTCGCTCATTCATGAAATATTGGTGTTTGGAGAATAAAAAGGTTGAGGTTATCTATTAAATCAAATTAAACTGCAGCGAAATCTATTACGTAGGGATCTAAACCCAGCCTCCTGTATTCCATTAAAATTTCTGAGCGCTTAAGTTCTTCAGTTCTAAATAAATGACCTCTGCATTTTAACTTACAATCGGAGCTTCCGAAGCCCACGATAACTTCCCCGAGCTTAGAAATAGCCTGGTTCACTTTACATTCCATCTTAACGTTCGTCTCAGCACAGATGGCTCCGATTAGTTCAACGTCGTTATCGGTTGTAAGGAAGTCTATGTGCCATTTTCTTTTCTTCTCTCTCCTGAAATGTCTTTTAACTCTAGCTTCCAAGTTATTTAGAGCGCTACCGGTGTAGTAGTAATAACCCGGCCGTAACGACCATTTGTAAATCTTCTTCTCCTTCTTTAAAAACAGTATTAAGGTATATACTCCTTTCAAGCTCTACCTTTAAGGAAGTTTGTGATTAACGTCCTAACTTCCTCTTCACTTAAGTCGTACCAATTTTGATAAGCATCTGCAACGGCGAATATGGGAGTAGACCTTACGTTTAAACACATAATGAAGGCTACAAACGGGCTTACCAGAGATAAAGCTCTCGGGTTTCCGGTAGGAACCCCTACCATAACCTTTGAAGCACCTCTCTCCTTTACGACTTTGCACGCAAGCATCATCGTATAGCCTGTAGCCAATCCGTCGTCTACGACGAGGACGTTCCTACCTTTAAAATCTGGTTCTGGAATAAGCCGCCTCAATTCCTCGTACCTTTTCTTCGCTTCTTTAACTGCAATTTCGATTTGTCTATTTACATCCGAAGCGGTAAGGCCTGCTCTATTTATAGCTAGAGTATCTAGCTCTACAGAACCGTTCCAAGCTACGGCTCCAAACCCAGCTTCCGTCGTCCATGGGTACAATACCTTTTTCACTACTATTACGTTGAAATCTGCGTTTAATACCTTAGCGACTTCTATGCCTACCGGTACCCCTCCCGCAGGAATAGCAACGACGATATCCACGGGTATGTTCTTCTTTGAGATGAAAAACCCAAGCCTTCTTCCCGCCTCTTGTCTATCGAAGAATACGTAGTTCTTCTCTAAAAGGTCTTCATCGTAAACTACGTTAGCCTCTAATTTCATCCTATTAACTTACGGCCACCTATCTTTTATCTCTAACTATGCAGCAATTCCTTTACCAACTTATCGATTAGACCGCTCGACTCCTTCTTAACTACGTTGGCCAATTTTTCGGAAATAATTCTCTTCTCCACGGCTTGATCTAAAAGATCTTCATCGATTAACTGAGGAATCGATGAGGGTAAAGCTACGATATCCACCTCTAGGTCAACGTACCTAACGCCGTTTTTATATATCTCCACAGGGGTGCAAATGTTGTAATAATATCCTTTAATTTCCCCTTCCTTAGAATAATACGTAGTCTTGTAGTAAAACGACGCCTCCTCAAATTCTGTGACAATGACGTCGCCGACTTCCTTTTCAATACCTAAACCATCATAGGTACCGTAAGAGATTACCTTTCTAGTGATTCTTATAGGCCAGGAATCGCTTTCAACCTTCCCATTTCCTAGCAATATTAAATTGCCGTTGAGCTTCATGTGTGCGATCTCTACTGAGCTAGGTAATTTACAGCATTCAACCTTCCTCTCATACCCCTCTTTATCAATATCAACGCCCATTTCAAGCTTCTTTTCCGCTTCCTCTACCATGGTAGATAGAGGAGGACCGTAGGCCTTAGCGTAGTGATGACCCATTAAAGTCGGACATACGCTACTCCTTATCTCATCGAGCTTTCTCTTTGAAAAATATGGAAATTCCACTTTAAAGGTACATAATTTCCCGGATTTCCCCTTTATCCAAAATACTACATCTAAAAGCTTCTCAAATAACAGATCCCTCAGCTCTTCAACCGCCTCCACCTCTCCGAACCCTCTTATACCCTGTAAGCTGTTCCTATCCATTATCGATATGTTAAATTCGTTAATCTCTTCAGAATACCCTAACCTTTTCCTTATAACTTGAGATGGATTATATAGCTTCCCTCCGTGATCAACTATTAGCTTCGAGAGAGCCGTTGAGTAAATCCCTCTTATATACGCCTTAAGCATACAACCACCTCTTAAAGAAGTGAGGTGGCGCTTCTCTCTATAGTATTCCTTATTTCATCTTCAAGCCTTGAAGGAACGCCCTTAGCCTCCACCCTTAAAAACCCTCTAACTAAAGTAGAGATCGCTTCCTCCCTACTTAATCCTTTAGCTACTAAGTAATTTACCTCATCTTCAGCTATTTTACCTAATGCTGCTTCATGAGTTAGCTCAGCTCCCTCCCCATAGGATTTCAACGATGGAACGGCTTGTACTACGGCTTCCCCTCCCTTCAATAGAGCTCTACACTCTACGTGTCCTTTAGTATTCACGGCCTTACTAACAATATACCCCCTTGCTACGATCTTGCTTTTCCCAGCGGCGAATATCTTTGAAACTATCTCTACGGACGTATTCTCAGCTTCTAAAAAGGCCTCGGTTCCGAAATCGAGGTCTCCGCTAGACGTAATTGCAACGTTAGATAGATAGGCCCTCGCCCCTTCTCCCTTTAAATATACTTTAGGTAGAGCTTGAAGGCTCGGTACGGGTGATGTAATAATGTAGTGGCTTACAAACGTCCCTCCTTCTTCCACATATACCACCGTTCTAGGCCTAACGTGTACGGCGTTTCTCCAATTGTGTATCATTACGAACCCTAGAAAGGCGCCTCTTTTAACGTACATCTCGGTAACTCCTATGTGTACCCCTACCTTTTCCGGCATAACCGTACATCCGGTTACAACGTATATCCTCGAATTTTCTTCAGCTATTACTACGTTATGGGGAGCTTGGATAGCTCCATGCGATCTCAAAAAAAGACAAGATTGAAAAGGCGTATCTATCATAGCTCCTTTCTTAGACTTGATGAAATATCCCTCTGGAGGCATAAAGTAAACGGTAGCCGTATACTTATCCGTAGCTGGATCTATTAGCTTCCATAAATATCTCTCCTTTTCCTCCTCGCTGAATTCCGAGATCGATTTTATCTCTAAACCGTTAAACCCAAACTTCTTAAACACCGCCTTTTGATCTATTTGTAAAAAACCTCCGGCTTTAAAATCTCCAGCGAACCCTACCTCCTCCATGTACTTCCTCTCTCTAGAGGGTAGTTCTTCAATTCCCTTCAAGTCCTTCAAGTTAGTAGGAGCTGGAGAGAATGATGATAGATCTATATCTATTCCGTATTCTGCGGGCTTCTTAAGCGCTTTTTTAACTCTCTCCTCAACGCTCTCCATTAAAATCACCTTCTAACTCTAAACGAGAAGCAGTCAACGCACTTCTTAAATCCCATCTTATGGATTGTAGATACTATATCTTCAGCAGGACCGTGACATCCTATAGTTCCGTTTAATAAGACATACGCATCCTCAGCTAATACGTACCTAGCTATTAACCCGCTATGGGTAACTATGAGAGCAGAGCTTCCTTCAATAATAGCGTCCTCTATCGCCCTTCCTACAAGCCCAATGCTCTCCACGTCAACCCCACTATCCGGTTCATCAAGCAACAAGACCTTAGGTTTCTGAGCAAGCGTTAAAAGTAGCTCCGCTCTCTTTATTTCTCCTCCGCTAAATCCATCGAATAAATTCCTATCTAGAAACTGTGAAAGCTTAAGCTTCTCAGCCATCTGTTTAAGCTCCTGCATCGTAAGGCCGCTCCGCTCTCCAATCTTTCCTAAAATTTCCCTTAGCTTTACCCCTCTAATCTTAGGAGGGTTTTGGAAAGCTAATGAAAGACCCCTTTTAATTCTCTCTTCCATGGGTAAGTTGGTAATATCTTCTCCATCTAACATTATCTTTCCTCTTTCGAGCTTAACATTCGGATGTCCTATAATGCCGAATAATAAGCTCGTTTTCCCTGAGCCGTTAGGACCTAGCAAAAAGGTAGCTTTCCTCGGCAAAGTTTTCAAACTAACGTTTCTCAAAATCTCCTTACCTTTAATTGATATAAATAAGCCCGAAATCTCTAAGCTCATCTTCTAAGCGTATAACGCGAACCCTATTTATATATGACTTAAACGCAAATTAATTACGTGTACAGCCCACTTAACAATATGCTCAACTTTAAGGAGAAGCCTATTATAGGAATGGTCCACGTTAGACCTCTCCCGGGCTCTCCAAATTTCTCCGGTAAGATAGATGAAGTGGTAGATGTTGCGTTAAGAGATGCGAAGGCTCTTGAAAAAGGTGGAGTAGATGCTATTTTAGTTGAAAACTTTTGGGATATCCCTTACAGGAAGGAGCCTAACGATCCTGAAACAATAGCTTCTATGACGTTAGTAGTTCAGAAAATTAAGGAAACCGTGGAGATCCCGGTAGGCGTAAACTTGCTTAGAAACGGGGCAATTCAAGCTTTAGCTATAGCGTACGTAACAAACTCCTCGTTCATAAGGGTGAATATTTTAACTGAGGCGTACGTTACAGATCAAGGCATAATAGAAGGGAGGGCAGATGAGCTCTCAAGGTACAAGAAGGCTTTAGGAGCTGAGAACATCGCTGTATTGGCAGATGTTCACGTCAAGTACGCTCAGCCTTTATTCAAGAGAAGTCTAGGAGAGTCGGCTAAGGATTTAGTTGAAAGGGGAAAAGCCGACGCTGTAATAGTATCTGGAAGAAGAACGGGAACGCCTCCGTCTTTAGAAGAGCTTAGGGAAGTTAAGAATGCTGTAAGGGCTCCGGTTATAATAGGAAGCGGCTTAAATTTGGACAACGTCAAGGATCTTTTAATAGCGGCCGATGGAGCAATAGTCGGAAGCTACTTTAAAGAAGATGGCGATATTAGCAAACCGGTAGACGCGAACAGGGTCCTCAAGTTCATGGAAGCTGTAAGGAAGATAAGGAGAGGACTACTGTAAGCGTACTTTAAAATAGGAGTTATTGATAAGGTATTTTGAAGGAAAATGGTAGACGCATGCGTGCTTATTAGGACGGAAAGAGGTAAGTACAGAGATGTTGTTGGGAAGGTGAAGAGAATTAAGGCTGTACAAGACGCTTACCCGGTTTTAGGTAGGTACGATGTAGTAGTACATGTATCGGCTAAAGATAGCAAAGAGCTAGGAAGAACCGTAATGAAGGTGAGCAGAATGGTTGGTGTCGTATTTACGGAAACGTTAGTGGAGGTGGAACGCTAAATTGGTTAAGGCCTGTCTCCTTGTAAAAACTACGCCGGTTAAGGGAGAGAGGGTCTTAGAGAAGGTTAAGAAGATAAAAGGAGTTAAGAAGGCCTTCTTGGCTTATGGAAGGGCGGACGTTGTAATATTAGTAGATACCGAAAAGTACGAGGAAGTGCTCAACATAACCTCTAAGGTACACGAAATAGACGGGGTAAGGAGCACTGAAACGCTGATAGAGGCCTGGTAATCTTAAATATATTACAACAACATTTTATTTTGTTCTATGAACAAGATAGGATGTGAAAACGTAGAAGAGGCCGTATCCGTCCTAAAGAAAGGAGGATACGTGGCCTTTCCAACGGAAGCTTCTTACGTAATTGGTGTTAGGGGAATGAAAAATACCTTAACGATATACTCTAGTTTAGATAAGGCCTTAAATGAAATAAACCTAGGTCCTATAGGACGTATATTAGCAAATAAATTATGGCCAGGTCCTCTAGTATTGAAAAGCGGTAAAAAATTCATCACCGTTTCCAATCATCCATGTGCTAAGAAGTTAATCGATAGCGTGGAGGGAAAACTGAGCGCTATATACCTTGGAAATGCCGCAACACTTGATGACCTATTGAGCTTAGTTAGGAGAAGCCTATACAGTTTAAATTTGGCGATAGATAATGGAGAGGTGAAGTTTAGAAAAGGATATACGGTAGTTAAGGTAGAAGGATATGCGTACAGGATGTTAGTAGAGGGCTCTATTCCATTTGAGCTAATTGAACGCATTATTAGAGAGGGGATAGTATGAACTTCATAGCTACTACGCATAGAAGGGGGGAGAAAGAAGCTGCTAGCGAAATATATGCCTTACTCTGGGAGCTAGGAGATAAAAACCCGAAACTTGAGATTACCGACATTTCAGGCATAATAATAGGCGATACGTCCCTTAATCCTATAGAGGTTAGCAGAACTTTGAGAGAAATGGTGAAAAAAGATCCTTGGAGTATAAGGAAGGTAATGAGGTTTATCCCTATTGAGAAGGAATGTAAAATGGATTTAGATGAAATTTCGAAGATAGCTCATGAGCTTGCTAATAAGATAGGGAAAGATGAGTCCTTTAAGGTGATAGTTGAAAAGAGACACTGTAAAATACCATCGATGGAGATAATAAAGAAGGTAGCGGAGCCTATAAATAGAAAGGTAGATCTCGAAAATCCAGATTGGATCGTATTAATTGAAATTGTTAGGGATAAATGTGGAGTGTCCGTGATAAGACCTCAAGATATATTTAGGAGCTTAGAGGCTAAGCTCTCTGGCTAGTTAGAAGTTCTAAGTAGGTCTTCGCTACCGGCTTCCAAGGGATGCCGAGCTCTTCTACGAGAGCTTTAAGCTCGTCTAGAGGCTCGTTTGTCTCTATTTCTACGAACTCTCCGAGCTTCCTTACCTTATCCAAGCTTATCTTGAACCCCTTTAACTCATATTCCTCCCTTTCCTTTTCAATTTTAGCTATCCTTTTAAATCCCAATTTTTCGAATATCTCCTCAATTCCCCCTTCTACAGCTACGTTTATCTCCTCCCGAACCTTTACCTCTCCTTTAGCGATACGTGGACCTTTATAAGTTACCTCTTTACTTCCCCTTTCTATCCTCACCCTTAAAGCTTCATCGGTCTTCTTAAAATCCCTACATGGATGGCTATAGTAAATATCGATTTGGGAAACCCTCTTCTTTAAAATCCCTCTATTGTCTCGTATCCTGTTTCTAACCCTCTCTAAATCCTTTACCTTTATCTTAACTTCCCTTTCAAAACGCATTCTCAACTCAACAGGGATACTACTATACTTCTAACTACATCGCCTGCATCTTCGCATTTGTCAGCTATCATCTCTAAATCGTCGATTATTTCCTTTGTAGTAACCCAGAGGGATACGCTATTTGAAGCCTCACCCCACTTTAAAATGCTGAACATAAAGTCTACCCTGTATTCATCTACCTTCTCCTCCAGTCTCTCTACCTTCTCAGCTTTCTGAATAGCCTTCTTAGGTTCCTCCATTAAAGCTTTATATGCATTCATTAAAGCCTTAACTATCTCAACGTCCATTGAGCCCATCTCAGCTATCCTTCTCTTAATTTCATTTGGTATATGAACGGGGTTCATTAAGATTAGCTTCCTCGATGCAGCTTTGGCATGAGAGGCTATATCGTCTGTGGTTAATACCAACCTCATAATCGCCTCCCTATCGGTAGGATGGAAGATACCTTTCGATAGATCAGCTATTATCCTCTCCTTAATTTCATCGGCCTCTCTCTCATGCTTGAATACTCGCTCGAAAAGCTCTTTAGCTCCATCGTAATCGTTCTTAGCGAAAAGATCGATGGCTTCCTTCATATCCAGTACCGACTCTACTACCTTTTTAAGATGTCCTTCGTACATCTTAAGTACTTCCTTCGTCTTCAGCTTTCCAAACCATTCGATAGCGGTTCCCACTAAATGCGACACCCATTATCTCCAAATTTGAAGAGATAAATAAATCTTTGTTACAACGATTATATAACCTTCTATATCCCAATATATACCTCTATAATGAATATAGCAAACCCTTATAATCGTATATAGTCGTCCTTATCTCGAATTTGATAACGCCCATCACATGGCTGCTCTTAGCTATAAGCTTCGTCTTCTCTATTATAATGGCTATAAATTTAGGCGCTAACGATGCGGCAAACCCTACAAGCGTAGCCGTAGGTTCGGGCGTTCTCACCATAAGGAAAGCATTAATCGTATTTTCCATCTTCGTAGTACTGGGAGCTCTAATACAAGGACATGCGGTTATGAAGACCATCGGTAAAGGGGTAGTTCCTGAAATTGAAATAGCTGGAGCTTTCACCGCGGTCGTTGTCGCCGCTTTATGGATCTTCTTCTCAAGTTGGAAGGGATGGCCTATATCAACTACGCATTCAATAATAGGAGCTATAACCGGTTATGGGATAGCGAGGTATGGCATATGGAACATAAACTTATCGGTTTTAAGTAAGATCGTAATAAGCTGGTTAACTTCTCCTTTAGCGGCCGCGTTACTATCTATTATTTTATACAAAATCCTCATATGGGCATATAAGCGATATGGTTCTGAGAAGCTCGAACGCGCTTTACCTTATCTAGTTATATTCTCGGTCGCATTTTCCGCATATTCGTTTGGTATGAATGACGTAGCAAATGCTACGGGCGTATATGTAACCGTCGCTACGAAGCTAGGCCATATTCCAGATGAAATAGCTATGTTGATCTTAGGAGCCGTTGCTTCAATAGGGATTATTGTAGGAGGCCTAACGGTTGGACCTAGGGTAATTAATACCGTAGCGTATAGAATTACTAGATTGGACTTAGCCATGGGATTTGCGTCGGGCTTAAGCAACGCGTGCGTCGTTTACCTCTTCTCCGTAATTCCGTACTATCTATTTGGATACGGGATGCCTATATCTACTACCTACGCAGCTGTAGGAGCCATCATAGGAGCTGGTATTGCTAAGGAGAGAAAAAGCGTGGAGTATAAAATGGTAGGAAAGCTGTTTTTAATGTGGATTCTCACGTTAGTAGTCACGATAATCGCTACCACGCTATTCTTCTCAATAATCTCGTTAATAATTCCTCCTTAAGCATCTCAATAGTTAAATATTAAGCGTTACTACGATTTAGAGATGGAAAAATCAGCTGGAGGAGTGGTCTTTTATTGGGGAAAGGATGGCAAACCACTATACCTCATCATGTCTAATCGTAGGGGTTTTTGGGAATTTCCTAAAGGGCATGTTCTGAAGGGAGAAGGGGATGTAGATGCCGCCTTGAGAGAGGTAAGGGAGGAGACGGGTTTGAAGTATCTCAAAGTAATAAACGGCTTCTCCTACAGCATTAAGTATAGATTTTTTAGAGACGGGAGACGGGTGAGAAAAGAAGTGATCTTCTTCATCATGGAGACTAGACCACAGGACGTTGTTATGAGCGATGAACACATAGCCTTTATGTGGCTGCCGTTTGAGGAAGCGATTAAAAGACTGAAGTATGGAAACGCTAAAAGAGTTTTAAGGGAGGCGGATGCCTTTTTGAGGGCTATAAAGGGTATTTGGAGACATTAACTTCCTTTCACGCTTCCAAACTTCTCCAACTCATTAGCCAACAGCGGTAAAAAGGCGCCAACGTCAGAAACTACACCAGCGGCATGCGCGGTACCTCTATCCATTAACTTAGTAACTACTGCAGGGTTTATATCTACGATTACCGTTTTAACGTGTGAAGAGAGCATATTTCCTACGGCAATTGAGTGTAACATCGTTGATAACATTAACACCATACTTACGTTCTTCAACAACCTCCTATATGCCTTTTGAGCCTCTACTATGTCGGTAATAACATCTGGAAGAGGACCATCGTCCCTTATAGAACCGGCTAAGACGTAAGGAACGTTATTTACTATGCACTCGTACATGATGCCTTTAGTCAGCCTACCTTTCCTAACCATTTCCTTCAAACCTCCGTATTTAAATACCTCGTTTATAGCGGCCATGTGATTTCTATACCCTCTATAAGTCAACGTTCCATCCTTTACGTTCATTCCAAGGCTAGTACCGAACAGCGCGTACTCGACATCGTGAACCGCTAACGCATTTCCAGCTAATAAGGCATCTACGTAACCGAGCCTGATTATCTTCGCTAGATATTCAGCAGCTCCAGTATGAACTACCGCAGGACCCGCTACTACAGCTATCTTCTTTCCCTGCTTCTTAATGCGGTACATATCCTCCGCAATTTTACGCGTAATTGAGCTGGTAGGCTTTTCGCTACTACTTTTGCTTAACATAAAATCAAATACTCCAACGCCTTCTCTCGGCCTTTCAGGAGGTACTACCTTAATTCCTTCTTCTCCTACAACTATTAGCTCGCCTTTCTTAACCTCCCTTATAGGCTTACATATCGCTCTCCCTTCTTTTGGATAATACACAATTACCTTATCCATCATTAAATCCTCAACTTCAATCCACTTACCATCTACGTAAATGAAGGTAGGATGGTTAGTCGTACTGTAAAAGTCATCCGGAAGTACGCTATCGGCTGGAGCAGGCTCAAGCTTAACGCTCTCTATCTCAACGGGCGTCGCTCCTAATCTATAGATTTCCTGCAATATCCTGTTAAGCCTATCCTCGGTATCGGCTTTCACCATCAACTTCGCATAGCTATGTTCATGCTTTAGCTTCCCTATTCTAAATTCAATTACTTCGAAATCTCCTTGAAGATCCATGATTTTATCGAAGATTTGGCTGAGGATGAAGCTATCAATTAAGTGTCCCTTGACCTCTACTATTTTCGATGGAACACGTTCCATAACCAATCCTATTATTTTTCGCAATATATTCTTTCTTTATTCCAATTGGAATAAAGAAATTTAAGAAAAATTAAAATATTAAAAGAAAGGAGAGGGGGTTATGCAAAGGATAGAGGTGAAAAGCCTCCTCTTAGGCTTGAAATGCAGGGTATGCGGTACGGTCTACCCTCCTAGGAAGGTCCAAATTTGTATGAGATGTTTCGGTCCTTTAGATCCTGTTTACGATTACGATAAATTTGAAGTTAATAAAAGGGAGATCGAGAGAAGGCCTAAGAGCCTATGGAAGTATATCGAGCTCCTTCCAATTTTAGATAGGAGTAAGATAGTCGATATTGGAGCAGGCTTCACTCCCTTAATTAAGGCAGAAAGACTCTCCAAGTATTTAGGATCCAGCTTGTACATTAAGAATGATGGCTTAAACCCAACTGGAAGCTTTAAGGATAGGCCGGCTAGCGTCGCGGTATCAAAGGCTATTGAATGGGGAGATAGAGTAGTAGGGGCTGCTAGCACCGGTAACTTAGCGGCCGCTACAGCAGCTCATGCTGCTAAGGCAAATCTCGAATGTTACATTTTCGCACCGGCATCTACCGAAATAGGCAAGATATCGCAAACGCTAGCTTACGGAGCAAAGGCAATACTAGTCGAAGGGACCTACGATGAAGCTAACAGGATATCTCATGTAGCCTCTGAAGAGCTAGGCTGGAATATAGTTAACGTTACGACTAGACCTTACTACGTTGAAGGTTCTAAAACGCTAGCTTACGAAGTAGCTGAACAGTTAGGGTGGAGGTTGCCGGATCATATAGTAGTGCCTACGGCAAGCGGGGCACTCCTTCACGCTTTACATAGAGCTATTAATGAGCTAATCGATCTAGGTTTAGTGGAGAAGAAAAACGTAAAGTTACATGCAGCTCAAGCAGCGGGCTGTGCTCCCATAGCTAATGCATTTATGAAGAGATCCACAAAAGTAGAGCCTATTGAAAACCCAAATACGATAGCTAAAGGGATAGCTATCGGAGATCCCAGCGATGGAGACTACGTCTTGAAGGTACTTTACGAGAGAGGAGGTAAAGCTACCGCTATACCGGATGAGGAGATAATAGAGGGAATAAAGATATTAGCTAAGCTCGAAGGCATATTTACCGAGCCGGCTGGAGGGGTAACGGTCGCATCGGCTAAAAGGCTAATCGAAGATGGAACTATAAAACCAGATGAGGAAACGGTTTTACTCATAACCGCCACTGGCTTGAAAACTATGGAGCTAATTGAACCATCTAGAGATCAGGTAATAAAGATCAGACCTTCAATAGAGGAGCTGTTAAAGGTGAAATTATGAAAGAGGTGGAGGTTAAGCTATTAGGGCCTATATCCCAATTAATAGGCAAGAAGAGGGTATCTGTTAAAGCTGAAACTATTGAGGATATATTGAAGAGCGAAGAATTAAGGCAGTATCTTTATAGGAATAACGAGTTAAACCCATTTGTTCGCATTTACGTAAACGGTAAAGATATCCGATTTCTAGGGCTTGATTATAAGATAAGGGAAGGGAATGAAATACTGATATTATCTGCTGTTGGCGGAGGATCGTCCACTATAAGGAGGTAAAAGTTTAAAGTGAATTAAGAATATGAGGAATCTGTGGAGTTAGCCGAAGAAATTTTACGTAGGCTTAGAGAAGAGTTCAAGTCGTCCGCTAAGCTACTTATCTCGAAAATTATGGATAAGTACAGAGAGCCCTTTCACTTACTCGTAGGGACGATTTTAAGTCAGAACACGAACGATAAAAACAGCATTAGGGCCTTTATGAATCTAGCTTCGAAATTCGAGCTGAGACCTGAAGTTCTAGCTTCAACTAACATAAGCGAAATAGAAGAGGCGATAAAGATAGGAGGGCTGTATAGAAACAAGGCTAGGAAGATAGTGGATCTATCTAAGATCATCGTAAACGAGTATAACGGTAGATTTGAAGAGCTATTAAAAGGGGATCTGAATGAAGTTAGAGAAAGGCTTCTAAAGCTTCCGGGAATAGGTCCTAAGACGGCGGATATCGTCCTCCTCTTCTACTTGAAAAAACCCGTAATTCCGATCGATACGCACATAAAGAGAGTATCTAAGAGGCTTAAACTTACTTCGAAAGGCGGATATGAAGATATTAGGAGAGCTCTTCAATCGATATTCAGGGAAAGTGATTATTTGGACGTTCATTTCCTGCTAATATTGCTAGGTAGGGAATACTGTAAAGCTAGAAACCCCCTATGTGATAAGTGTCCCTTGAGCGATCTCTGTCCGTCATCTAATAGATGAAAGCCTTTTAACTACTTCCTCTGCTCTTCTAGATGCTAACAACGCTAGCTCTTTTGCAAAGCCCACATACTCATTAAGCCTCAATTCCCTCAACCGCTTCCCTATCTCCCCCCTTACCTTTCTCTTAATTTCCTCTAGCTCATTCACCTTCTCAAAAACTCTTTCATATCCTTTAATATCTCCCAATGCTCTCAGAGATACTTGAACCGCTTCGGATAAACATTCTTGGTGTTTGGAAAGCTCGTCTTCCATCGCTTTCTCATCTACGATCATTAAATCTAACGCTCTACATATCCTCTTACAAGCTATTAATGAATGTGCTAAAGCTTGACCATATAGCCTCTTTAAGGTAGAATCCGAAAGATCTCGTTGCATCCTTGTTTGCTGAAGCCTGTAAGCTAGCAAGAAAAGTAGATAGTTAGAAGCGTCTATTTGCCCTTCGGCATTTTCTAAATCCACCGGATTTACCTTATGCGGCATCGTAGAACTCCCTACTCTCACCTTTTTAAATCGAATTAACCCTAAGGCCTGATAGTACCACAGATCTCTAGCAAGTTCCTGCATAATATTGTTTATCGTAATGATGTAATGGAAGATTTCCGAAGTCTTCTCATGAGGAACGATTTGTTTACTTAATAAAGTAGGAATTAAGCCCATAGATTTAACGAACTCTTCAGAGAACTTCAACCAATCGAATTTGGGATTTAAAAAGCGCAACGCGTTGAAACATCCAACGGCTCCGCTCAACTTTCCGTATGGTCTTCTCTTCGCAAGCTCTTCTAACTCATTAGCTAACCTAAATGCGAATACACCTAACTCCTTTCCAAAGGTAGTAGGTACTGCCGGAATTCCATGGGTTCTCGCTAAAAACGCCCTATCAGAGTATCTCTTCGCAAGCTCACTTAACTTTTTCAATAGAGCAACATAAGCTCTTATCATAGCCTCTCTTACAGCTCTTAAGAGGATCCTTCCTTGAGCTATACCGTTTATATCTTCACTCGTTAATCCTAAGTGAACAAAGGGAGCGAGCTCGCCTAATCCTAAGCTTTCCAGCCTTCCCTTCAACCAGATCTCTACGGCTTTTACGTCGTGCCCTACCCTCCTTTCTATTTCTTTAATTTCCTCGTACCACCTTTCTCCTTCTAAAACTTTGTTAAGCTTCGCGGGAACCCTATTAAGTTTTAAGTAATCCTTAAAGGCGTTGCGTTTAATTATCGCCTTCAGATACTCTATTTCTATTTCAATCCTTTCTTTAAAAAGGGCTTTTTCCGAAAAATAGCTCGCTAGTTCTTCAACTTCCTTCCTGTATCTACCATCTACAGGTGATATCGCATCACGAACGCTCAACAGTCAACCCCCTTTCTTCCCCAACCGATACAATACATATCTCGGCCTTTACCTTACCCTCTATAAACTCTACGAACCTTTTAACCTCACGAGGAAGAGAACTCCATCCAGATTTACATATCCTAGCCCACTCTCCTTTATCTAGCTTAGGCAAAGGTTCTATTTCTTCGTAAACCGGCTCAACTCTACTTAACAGCTCTATATCTGCAGGGAAATGCTCTACTTCTCGACCATCTATTTTATACGCTACGGCTATCTTCACGCTCCTTAATCCGCCTAAAACGTCTACCTTAGTTAGAGCTATTTTCCTCGCATTATTTAGCCTAGTCGTGTACCTTACAGATACTAGATCTAGCCACCCTACTCTTCTAGGCCTACCGGTAGTAGCTCCGTACTCTCCTCCTCTTTCCCTTATAACATTCCCTATTTCATCCTCTACCTCCGTTGGAAAAGGGCCCTTCCCTACCCTAGTTTGATAAGCCTTCATAACTCCTATAACTTCATCAATGCTACCAAGCGGAATACCTGCTCCTATACAAGCGTAAGATGCTAAGGTATGGACCGCCGTTACGTATGGATAAGTGCCGTAGATGACGTCTAATAGCGAACCTTGAGCTCCTTCAAATAATAAACTTCCTCCTCTATCCATTATTTCTTGCAACTTTAAACCTACATCTCCAGCGAAAGAAGAGAAGACTTCTTTCGCGGTTTTCAGCCATTCGTCAACTTCTCCCTCCCACTTAAATAGCTTGCTTGAAATATCGAATATCTCCCTTCCTTTCATTAGAACATCTGAAACTGTAGGAGCTATCCTGAGAGCTCTTTCTGCATAGGCTGGTCCTATCCCTCTCCTAGTAGTTCCTACGGCGCTAGATCCTCTAATCTCCTCTAAATAACCATCTAGCCATCTATGTAAAGGCGTAACAACCGTAGCCCTTAAATCTACCGTAAGATCTAATTTCTGAGTCATCATCTTCGCTTTCTCTACTTCTTCCTTCAACACTATAGGATCTACGACTACTCCAGGGCCTATGAACAACTTCTTCATCCTAAGGAGGCCTGATGGGATTAAATGGAATATGTACTTAATCCCCCCTACGTTTACGGTATGGCCAGCGTTACTTCCTCCTTGATACCTAACTACCGCATCGTAGTTTGGACAAATATAATCTACGATTTTCCCCTTTCCCTCGTCTCCCCACTGTAATCCCACGATTACCGTATTTGTCATAAGCTACGTTAAGACGAAGCCTTAGGACCTATTTAAACAATATCTATCTAAAAACCTTTTTAGGCAACGCGTATAATTCTATGGAAATGATTGAACGTCGTTTACTTAAAGCCGAGCTTTGAAGAACTCAGAAGTTTAGCCTTTAAATTATTTAAACAAATAGAGAGATCGGGATGGAAGCAAGATGTTAACATAGGAATTGGAAGAGGAGGACTATTCGTCTTAAGGGCGTTACAGGATTTCTACATAGCGAAGGGAAGGAGGATTCCATACATAATAATATCTGTAGA
>CALBHZ010000257.1 GCA_937892815.1 uncultured archaeon
TCTTTAAAGCTCGAAAATTTTCAACTCTCAATGAAGTAATATTGTTTTCCTCCATTATACGTTCATCAAGGCGGCTTGCAGATATTAATAGTTTTCTTGAGGAATTCCTTGCTTTTATCTTATCCACTAGTCTAACTTCACAAATAGCTTACCACTCTCTTTACATAGAGGACGTTCTCTCATCGGCTATAAATCGATGATATCCTCTTAACTGAAGATGAACAGATAAAGGGTTTGAAGAGAAAAGTTGAGTTTCGAGAGATCTTAAGGGAAATGAACCAAAGTTTCGCATAGCGTTGGCTTAGGAGCTAACTTAGTGAGTTTAACTGAAATATCAGAAATCTTTTTATAAATCTGACAATTAATTTTATTCTGGTGAATTATTTTGAATCAGAGAATAGAGGTACGCATCGGAAAGAGGTACGCAATATACCTACCTAAAGCCGTGGTTAAGGCTCTAGGCCTGAGGGAAGGGGATAAGGTAGTTTTAAACATCTCCGGGAACGCCTTAATCGTGGAGAAGATCCACGATCCTATCCAGCTCGCGCTTTCCGGAAGTAAGTTCGCATCCGTAGCCCCAGAACAAGTCGAGACGATAAGCCTTGAAGAGCAGGGGAGGTACGTTAAGAATTCCTCTTGATACCGCCCTTATACTTCTAACCTTGGAAATAGACGTTGGCGAGGAAGTCGTTAAAGGGTTTAAGAAGTTCGAAGGAGCTGAAATCTACTACTCTAAGTTCAGCGTTCTTGAATCGCTATGGGTAGCAGCTAGAATTACGAAGGGCCGGTCTTTCGACGTGGAGAGGTTCGGTCAAGGCTTGAGAAGCGTTATGGAAAGCGGTAGGTACGAGATGATAGAAGAAGGATATCAGGTCTTTAAGGACGCCTTAAAGCTGTACGCTTTAGGCCATAAGGATATGATAGATAATATACTCTACGCGGCTTCGGTTAACCTCGACCTTAAGTTTCTTACGATAGATTCCGAGCTCATGAAGTTCGTGAGGGATAAGGGTTTAAAAGAAATCTTCGTAACGCCCAGCCAGCTCTAGGGCTTAACGTATTAAGACAGGCATACCTTCGAGCAACGGAAAGCTAGCACTGGCGGTGAACAATGGGGACACGACATGGGTTAAAAAGCATAG
>CALBHZ010000258.1 GCA_937892815.1 uncultured archaeon
TTTAGGATCTTTTACATCGCTTAATATTTTAATGTAGAACTTCAAGAACCCTATTAAGACGTTTAGCTGGGTATTCAATTTAGTTAAGTATGACGTTATGTGAGAGGAGAAGTTGAATACCCCTCCTCGCTTTCGATCGTTAACTATCCTATCTACGAACCTCTCTAGATCGTCTAATACCTCTATAGCGAAATCCCCTACGTAAGAACGTAGCTCATCGGAAGTAGGCCTTTCCGTTAAATCTATGTTTGCGAAGCTTAGCGCTTCCTTCAAATTGGACGTAATAGTACTCACCCTATTGTAAGCTAACGTCGAGTGAAACTTTAGCGATCTATTAGTTCCGTTTCTCAACCTCTCTAATTGAAATTTTACGTCTACTAATATCCAATATAGTCCCTTCAAGGAGTTCAATATCGCTAGGCATTCGGCATCTCTTCTACGTACCAACGTACTATCTTACCGAGGAGTACTTTATAAGAATTTTACGGATTACGAACGACGGTAAATTATATCTATGGAGATCGAGGAAAAATATACGGATGATGAAGGCGGACTTAAGGCTAATTGATGGCCGAGCCTGCATTGGCTGATAAAAATCAGTTTACGGTACTCTAATCATCAAGCTCATACGCTCAACGGCTCATCATCTATACGCTCTCCTCTTTTAACTCGATATTAAATTTGCTCCTTCAAGCTATAAATTCATATTTATAACTTTGTATACGATAATACGTTTTCCAGTATAAATAGATATGGGAAGCCGAAAAGAGCAATGATAGATGAAAATTTGAAGAAAGCCGTCGTAGAGGCTCTAACCGACGAGAAGGTATTAAAGAAGATCTCTGAAGTTGCGAAGGAAACCGTTAGTTCTGAAATAAGGCCATTAATTACCTTAATCGACGACTTAGAGTATAAATTCAGTCAATCGCATGAAATAGTATCTACCCTATGTTTTAAACACGCTATATGTCCTAGATGTAGGGGAAGGCTTGAAATAGAGCTGAAATCGCAAGATGGAAGGTATTACGGGTATGCGTTTAAATGTACCAAATGCGGTATGGAAGGTTGGATACCTAAAGATGAGATAGGAGGTATTGAAAAATAAAGGTTTAGGTAACTATAGCCTCTAGCCTACCTCTTTCTAAGGCTCTCCTGATCTCCAAAGCAATTCTATCTCCTGTACTCATAACTTTCCGATATTTTACATTTGAATATTGAGCGCCGATTCCCATATGTACGTTGGTCCCACCTCCGTGCCTTAAAGCTACGTCCTGCGTTACCGGTATATGCATAGTGGCTTCTCCATGAGCATCGTATAGCCCGTAATCTTCAGCTCTTCTAGGTTCCCCGGTGGTAGAATAATCGATCTTTACCGCTGGAGAATATCGGTATTTGGAAACTCTATCCCACGTTATCAAAGTCTGCAAACACCAAGCTCCTATAATTCCAGGAGGCTCATATTTAGAGAATGCGAGCAAAAGCGAGTTAGCGCACTTAAGTACGTCCTTTAACAGAGATTCCCTAATGCTCACCATAGAAT
>CALBHZ010000259.1 GCA_937892815.1 uncultured archaeon
TAATTCGTCGGCAGCGTCAGATGTGTATAAGTGTCAGGCCTTTAAACTTCCCCTCATCAACGATTTCTAAAAGAGATTTAGTCGTTTCGGAATTCGGGTATTCCTCGATAAACGGCTTAAGCTTGGCCATTGACATTGGAACCCTTTCATCGTACGGTATTTTCCCTATAACTTCGATCTTCTCCTTATCCGCAAACTCCTCTATCGTCTTCGCATGTTCTAAATGTAGATCGTACTTGTTAATTACTAAAACGACCGGTATCATGAAATGTCTAGTTAATGCGTAAACCCTCTTTAAATCGCTTAAGCTAGCCGGCGTTGGTTCAGCTACCAGTATAGCTAGATCCGATCCAGCTAAGGAAGCTATTACCTGACATCCAATACCTGCCGCAGCATCTACTATCCTCAACACGTTACCTCTCCCTATCTCCTTAGCAAGCTCCTTCTCCCTCATTACTAGCTTACCGCTATTGGCCTTCCCAACGTATAGTTTAGCCGAAATTAGAGGAAATCCATACTTAGTTACCGCTATCCTAATGAGCCCAGATTCGCTGGGCTTTATCTTGATCGCCTCCTCAGGACAAACGAACTGACAAGCTTTGCACCCTTCACATAACATATCGTTAACTACGTATCTATCGTCAATTCGCTTAATAGCCCTAAACGTACAAATATCCTTACAAACCCCACAACTCGTACACTTTTCGTAATCTATTTCTGCCACAGCTGTAGACGTTAAAGCCTCCTCTCTATCCCACTTATCAACTCCTAAAATTAGGTGTAGGTTCGGAGCGTCTGCGTCCGCATCTACCGCTATTACGTTTGAGTACCTTTTATGAAGTTCGATAGCTAGGGTACTCGCTACCGTAGATTTCCCAACACCTCCCTTTCCGCTAGCTATCGTAAGCTCCATTTTAAACTACCTCCTCAATAGCTTCAGCAATTTCTCTTATAGATAAGCAGGATCGAGAGTTAGGGCTTAAGATAGCCAAAGGCTTTCCCTCAACGTAGGATTCAGCGACTTCTCTTGAGTATGGTACCTTAAATACCTCGTCTACATCGAACTTAGATACAACTTCTTTAACGTGCTCATCGGATCCTATACCCGCTTTGTTTATAACAACCCATGCTTTACATCCGATTTTTTCGACTAATTCCAAAATTAGGGATAGATCCGAAGCTCCAAGAGGAGTTGGTTCAGTTACCGCTATAATTAAGTCCGAACCTTCTAAAGCGTAGCTAACGGTATTGCTAGATCCAGCGCTAGTGTCTACGAGCAGTAAGCTCTTGTTTAGGGATAAGGCTCTATCGTGAGCAGCTAATACGAGAGGAAAAGCCCTCTCTTCTCCCTCTATCATTAACCCGGTAACTAAGCTAAATTCATTATTTACTTCAGTACGGTATGTATAACCTACTAAACGCTTTCCTTCCGCTATAGCTTTATCTCTACATGCGTACATACAAGCCTTACATCCCGAACATAGAGAGGGTATGAGCATAGGAAGCTTTTCGAACGTCATCATGATAGCCCCATTATCACAAATGTCCGCACAAATGCCACATTTAGTGCACTTTTCGTAATTGAAAAAGGGTATCATAACGTGGACGTCCTCTTTATTCTGAAGTTCAACCCCCAATAGTATGTGATCGTTCGGGGCCTCTACATCTAAATCCGCTAAAACCAAATCCATCCTCCTCGATAGGAACACGGCTAGGTTAACGGCTACCGTAGATTTCCCCGTCCCTCCCTTTCCTCCCGTAATCGATACCTTAAACAAGGCCAATGGACGTATAGGAGCGCATATGCGACATCGATTTACAGCTTTCCATGAACTAAATACCTCTTGTACCTTTCATCTCTAATTACTAGCCTATTCAGTTCAACATCGTCTAACCTCTTAACCTTTTCTAAAATCCCGTCAATTACCTCTCTTATCACATCTTTACATTTCGGTTCATTTTCACATACGTATTCAAGACATGCCTTCTCTTTTTCAAGCTTTTTCTTCCTTAAACAGGGATTTCCTTTAATTAATTCCGAGAAGCCCTCTATGTAAAACCCAAACGGCTCACATACGTATTTTAAATCGGTCAGCCTCTTCCCATACCTTCCTTCGTATTCCCACTCAACTAACATCAAAATCCTGCTTATTCTAAACGGATGCAAACAACCTCCTTTCCATACGATGTACGATATAATAGCGTTTATATCGCTCATACCCTAGGGCCTTCTAGCGGAGGAAGCTTTCCATCTAGGAAGTCCTCGACGATTCCCTTTATATCCTTCCTGATCGGCTTTAACACTTTAACTCCGCTTTCAATAAGCCAGTAATAAGCTCCTCTGCCGATAGACGTTACTATTACGGCATCGGGCCTGTATCCAAGCAGGAAATCTCGAACGATCCTTCCTCTACCTCCTCCACCTCCCATACCTCTTCCCATACCTCCGAATCCGTAGGAAGGTTCAAAGCTAACGGGATTTTGAACAATTGACACCTTGTAATTGTCCTTAGTTAATATATCAATTATCGCAAAGTAGGGAGCTTGAGCGAGGTGAGGATACACTCTATACTCATTTAATTTTTCCACTTTCGTTACCGGAACAATTATCCTAGGCATAGAACTAGATAATTGTCCGGGATTTATAAATGCTATTGAGCTTTATACGATTTTAAATTTATCTACAAGTTTAAGACGCCAGCTAATATATAAGGAAAAGCTTAAACATAATTGTAATTTAAACGAGCTTCTAATGGATAAGAAGGAAGTATCGATGGCCGCCATATTTACCGCCTTCGTAGCCGTTAGCACTATGTCCTTTACCTTATATATTCCGGCTACTAGAGGGTATTTCAATTTAGGAGAGGCTTTCGTTTACATCTCGGCTATGCTAGGAGGACCGGTAGTTGGAGCGCTAGCTGGAGGTTTAGGCTCTGCCTTCGCGGATATCGCCCTTGGGTATTCCATTTACGCACCAGGAACATTGGTTATAAAGGGTTTGGAAGGCTTTATCGTAGGGTACATATTTAGAAAATACATCGGAAGAACAGCTGAGAAAACGTGGAGAATAATCGGTATTTCGCTCGCTCTCCTCATATCGTTTCTACTGGTATATGTAGGGTTGAACTTCTTCACAGGAGAGGCGGAGGCAACGATATCGATACCTGGCATTAACCTTTCAATTCCGATATACTTTACGATTTATCATATGATATGGTTAATTCTCTCCTTAGCTGTCTTCATCCTCCTATCCTTCATCGTCTTAAGGGTAGATCCTTCTATATCGGCTAGCGTTTTGGGAACTACCTTAGGAGGTTTGATGATGATATCCGGCTACTTCCTTTACGAAGCCTTTGCTTTAAGGCTCGGATTGGCAGTAGCAACTGTAGAGGTCCCGTTCAATACCGCTCAATTTTTGATCGGTACCCTTATATCCATTTCTGTAGTTCAAGCTGTAAGAAAGGTGTTAGGTGTAAAGACATGAAAATGGAGTTAGGCAAGCTTCCTCTCGATTTGCTGGAGAGGTACGTTTTAGGAAGAAGGGGGGCAAAGAGTGAAAAGGTACTCATCGGTCCTAAGCTAGGAGTTGATGTAGGGATTGTTGAAGTAGATGGTAGGTATATGGTATCATCGACCGATCCAATTACCGGTACTCCTGAGAGAATAGGATGGCTCTCCATTCACATAGTTGCAAACGACGTAGCCACTAGCGGAGCTGAGCCTAAGTACATACTATCTACTATACTACTTCCCGAAGGAGCGGATGAGGATATGTTAAACGCTATACTAGAGGATATGGATAGAGCGGCGAGAGAGCTTAATATTAGCATCTTAGGAGGACATACGGAGGTTACCCCTAAATTAGATAGGCCTATCGTAATTGCTACATGTATTGGTTTTGCCGATAGCTTCGTTACATCTGCAAACGCTAGAGATGGTGATGTAATTTTAATGACTAAGAGAGCTGGTATAGAGGGAACGGCGGTGATAGCCTCGACCTATCGACATATATTAGAAAAAATGGGCTTTAAAGAGATAGAGGAGGCAGAACGGCTATTTAACGAAATAAGCGTAGTGAGGGACGCCTTACTTGCATATAGCACGGGAGGAGTTAATGCAATGCACGATCCTACGGAAGGAGGGATTTTAGGAGGAGTATATGAAATGTCTCTCGCTAGTGAATTAGGGTTCGTAATTTACGAAGATAGAATACCTGTATACGGGGTTACACGGAAGCTTTGCTCCGTTCTTAATATAAACCCTCTCAAGCTCCTAGGCTCCGGTTCTCTTCTAATATCGGCTAAGCCAGAAATGGCGGATAAAGTCATTCAGGCATTGAAAAATCACGGGATTGAAGTAGCTGAGATTGGAAGGTTTACGAAAAAGGATAGAGTTGTTGTAGATAAAAGGGGGAGGAAGTTAAAGGTGGAACCTCCTATTAAGGACGAGCTCTGGAGAATAGAGGAGATAATACCCCTACCTTAACTACTTAGCTAGATCCCTGTACCAGCCCTTAGAATCACCGCCGATTAACTTCGGGATTACGAAGCTTCTCAATAACGTATTAACTAGCACCTTTATCATGTAGACGTGCCTTCCTAAGTACCTAGGTCTGAGATAAAACCTCAAATAGGCCTCCGTTAACTTCCTTCCCACGATCTCCTTACTTAAGCCTATCTTTCCGTATTCAATTACGGGATCTAAAACCGTGTACTTATCCCAGTCTTCCGTACTTAAAAGCCCCCTCCTCTTAAGTTCGTAGTAGATGGGGGTTCCAGGATAAGGTGTCAAAATCGAATATTGAGCGTAATCGGGATCTAGAGATATCGAAAAGTCGATAGTTTCATCTATTTCTCTCAGGCTTTCTCCAGGATAGCCTATTATAAATGAGGCTAGAGTCTTTATATCTAGGTATTTAGTTATCTTTATAGCGTCCTCTATTTGTCTCAAAGTTATCCTCTTCTTCATTAAATCAAGCACTCGTTGAGAACCGGACTCAGCGCCGTAGTACATCGTCGATAAGCCCGCTTTCTTCAACTCAATTAAAACCTCTCTATTTATCGTATCTACTCTAGAGGATGCGGTATATCTAACATCAAGCTTTCTCCTTCTTATTTCCTTAGCTATCTCAATAGCCCTCTTCTTATTTAAGGTAAATATATCGTCTAGGAATTCGATATCCTCTACTTTATACTTATAAACGAGCTCTTCCATCTCATCTACTACGTTCTCAGGAGACCTAACTCTAAACTTCTTACCCATGAGCAGAGAAGATGAACAGTAGGTACAGCTAAACGGACATCCCCTACTAGTTATCATATCCCCAATCTGAGAACCAAATAGTCTATAGGATTCAAAGGGAACTAAATGCCTAGCTGGAAAAGGTATCGAATCTAAATCTCTGATGAAGGGCCTAGGTTCGGTTACCTTTATCTTATCTCCATGTCTATATGCGATCCCCCTAACCTCTTCAAGCCCTCGTTCTCCTCTCTTCTCAACTTTATCTACTAAATCTACAATGGTCTCTTCTCCCTCTCCTATTACCACCGCATCTAGAGAGCTACACTCCCTTAAAGTCGTCGTAGGTAAAAAGCTGACGTGAGGTCCACCGATCACCGTAATTACGTTAGGCAATAGCTTCTTTATCTCCTTTAGGGAAATTTGTTTTATCGAAACGATTTTTAACATTAGTTTTTAAATTGTTTTCTTTGACATTAGCTTGAAGATATCGTAAAGAGGCTGAATCCAGGGAGGCCCGTATCGCCTTTGAACCCTTGCATTGAACTTTCTCGAGTAACCCATATAGAAGATACCGATTAAAAAAGCAATAAAAGGATAAAAAATTATCCATAATACTGTGCCCATAACAGCTCCTTTAAAACGCTATTAAAAAAACAAAATATTAC
>CALBHZ010000260.1 GCA_937892815.1 uncultured archaeon
GGGCTCGGAGATGTGTATAAGAGACAGGATTTGATATTATTGTCCAGCTTCGGTAGTGGAGCGGGGAGTGATTCCTTTATAATAAGGGTAACCGATGCGATAGTTGAAAGGCGTAAAAATCACATTACCGTAAAGAGCATGATCGAGAAGGGAATTAGAATAGACTACGCTCAATACGCGAGATTTAGGGGGAAGATTCGGTTATGAGCAGGGTATTCGTAGCTTCAGTAGGTCTCGTACCTATAGGAGATCAATGGCATAAATCTATATCCGACTTAATGGTAGAAGCCGCCTTAAAGGCGTTGGATAAATGTCCATGGGCTAAGCCAGATAGGATAATAGTAGGCAACATGTTCTCGGGAGCATCTTCGAGCCAGGAACATCTAGGCGCTTTACTAGCGAGTTGTTTGGGATTGAAAGGAGTGCCGGCCTTTAAGGTGGAAGCTGCGTGTGGTTCCGGAGGCGTAGCCGTTCACGAAGGCTATGTAGCCGTTAAAGCAGGACTAGCCGATGTAGCTTTAGTTGTAGGGGTGGAAAAAATGAAAGATATCCTAACTCCTCAAGCTACTAAAGCTCTAGCAATGGCCGAACACGCAGATTATACTCAAGTAGTAGGGACTACTTTCATATCCTTAAATGCCTTAATTATGAGGTATTACATGGAAAAATACGGGGTAACGAGGGAGGAGATGGCGGCATTTCCCATTATAGCTCATAAGAATGCGGTAACGGCTCCACACGCGCAGTTTAAGAGAGCCATAACCCTTCAAGACGTGCTAAATTCACCAATGATCTCAGATCCCATTAGATTGCTCGATAGCTCGCCAGCTGGAGATGGAGCGGCAGCCGTTCTATTGGTAAGTGAAAGGTACGCATCTAAGGAGAATTTAGTTGAAATAATAGCCTCTGAGGTAGCGAATAACTACTTCTTAGTGGTTGAAAGAGAAGACCCTCTATTCTTAGAAGCGACGTATATAGCTCTCAAAAGAGCTCTAGATAAAACGGGGTTAAAGATAACCGATATAGACTTCTTCGAAATACACGATGCCTTTACAATCACGGCGGCTTTAAGCCTTGAAACAATGGGATTGTCTGAAAGAGGAAAAGCTCCAAGAGACGCCTTGAATGGGAAGTTTGAGTTAAATGGGGAGTTTCCAATATCTACCTTCGGAGGTTTAAAGGCAAGAGGGCATCCAGTTGGAGCAACGGGCGTTTACCAAGTTGCTGAAGCCTATTTGCAATTAACGGATCAAGCAGGACCAAATCAAGTTAAAGGGGCGAAGTACGGCCTTACTCATAACTTCGGAGCCTTAGATATTACAACGGCCGTTCATATACTCAAAAGGGTGGGATGATGATACCAATAGCCTTTTGGAGGAATAGGAGGAGATATTACAATCTAATTGGAAACAAGTGCAAATCGTGTGGAAAGGAATACTACCCTCCTGTACATATATGCAAAAAATGTGGGTCTAAGGATCTAGTGGATTGGGAGATGCCGAAAGAGGGCAAAGTGATTTCGTATACCATACTACTTGAACCTGCCGAAGAATTCAAACCGTACGCTCCGATCTACTTAGGGTTGATCGAGCTAACTAACGGCGTTAAGGTAATAGGGATGTTAACCGATGTTAGAAAGGAGGACATCCGCATAGGTATGAAGGTGCGGGCTACGCTTAGAAAGCTAACTGAAGACAGAGACGGAGGACAGATATTTTACGGATATAAGTTCGTTCCAGTGGAGTAAGGTCATTTCTAGCCATCTTCCTTTTTCTTTAGAAGATCCTTAAGGAGAAACAAACCTATCATTGTTTTTGCGTCTTTAACCTCCTCACTTCTGATCAAATTAAAAGCCTCCTCTATCTCGTATTCCCTTACTTCGATCATTTCTCCCGGCTCTCTCGCTATCCTCCCTCCTCTCGCGACGTTAGCAAGGTAGATATGGATGACTTCGCTGCTATACCCGGGAGCTAAGTAGAAGGAGCCAATTTTCCTCAGGTCCTTTACAAGATATCCTGTTTCCTCCTCAAGCTCTCTTTTCGCACAGCTTTCTGGATCTTCACCTTCTTCTAGAGTTCCAGCCGGTATTTCCCAAATCCATCTCTTTACCGGGTGTCTATATTGTCTTTCCAAGATCACCTTGCCCTCCTCGTTTACAGCGATAACGGCAACGGCACCGCGGTGCTCTACGTACTCCTTTTTACTGATTTTCCCCTCGTACTCTACTAGGTCCCTTACTAATCTAAACACCTTTCCTTTGTAAATCTCAACGCTTTCTCTCACTTTAGGAAGTTCCATACCCTACCCCTCTCATCCCTACAATAAAAACGTTTTAAGTTCTCGTGGATTAAGTGAAATGTTGTCCATCCTGTGGAAAGAGCTAATCATAGGCAGATTTCGCAAAAGAGTGAGTAAGTTCGAAGCGGAAGTTTATATTGGAAATAAAGTAGAGGACGTTTATGTCCCGAATCCTTCCTCCTTAGAGGGATTGCTTACGTCAGGTAATCCGGTATACTTAGTGCCGTTGTAGAAAGAGGGTTAGGGCCTAGAGATCCTAAGTTTAAGGAGGCGCTATTAGAGGCGGTTAATAGCTGTCTCTTATACACATCTGACGCTGCCGACGAATTAGACGGTGTAGATCTCGGTGGTCGCCGTATCA
>CALBHZ010000261.1 GCA_937892815.1 uncultured archaeon
GATTTCTGTAGGGAGGAAGGCCTTTGAACAGCTTACCTTCCCTTATGAACTGAACGCCTATCCTGCCTATTGAAAAGGTTTCGTCTTGCGAAACGTACTTAACCTCTGCAAAGTAGGAAAATATCCCTAGGGATAGAACTAAGGCTAAGATCAGTATTAGGGGCTTCCTCATCAAAAAATAGATTTACGTGTTCGGATCGTCGTCCGTTAGGTCTATAGTTTCATCTGACACGCCGTACGCCTTGGGATTAGATCCTGGTGGCAATATGATTACCACCTTTCCCTCTCCAGTAGCTGGATCCACTACCCAGTTCCTTCCGTACTTGTAGGTGCTCCAGTCGTTATCTGGAAGGGGTGGAAGCTTAACCCGCTTTCCAGTAGCTGGATCGTACGCTATTAGGCCAGCTGCGTTTGGATCCTTGAGCCTTATGCCTTCTCCGTCTGGCGTCTCTTCGTATCCTGGCATCGCATCTGGATCCCTGCTAATTATCTCCTTCACCTTGCTCCTGTACCTCTTGCTCATCGGGTTATTGGTTCCTGGAGGGAGCTTCAGCTTATCTCCAGAGTATCCAGAGGGAGGGGACCACAAGCGCACCTTTCCCTCACGATCCACGTACTTAGTTATTCCAGTTTTGGAATCTATAATTGGATTAAGCTGCGTTGTATCTACGGCTTCCTCTTGATCTTCGGGCTCTGGAGGCTTAACTACCGCTTTATCGTCTTTGGGATACTGCTCAACGCTCTCTACCTTCACCTGTCCTCCAGCTATGGTCGCGTTTATCTTAACTATCTGAACGTAGCTTAGCCTAATTACTCCTTCGGCTATTTCAGACAATACCGTAAACGTGATCAGTCCTTTAGGAGCTAAAGTAGGTAAAGCCGATAAGGGAACTGCGATGCTCTTATCTGAATATATAGATCCGCTTGCTAGGATAGCGGGTCCGTAGGCTAGCGTGTAGTTAGCTATCTCTACGTTTTGAGGCTTGCTAACCTCTATAGCTATAGAGGTTACTACCTTTCCTACTTGCTTGTCTCCTTGGATTACTTCTTCGCCTCCATCCGCATACGCTAGCTTAACCTTTAGCAATGGGGGTTCCGTTTGTTGAGCGGTCCAAGGTAGCGGTATGTAGCCTAGGTAGGCTCCCAGGAGCAGTACGGCTATTACAGCTACAGCTATTATCGCCTTGCTCATCATTAGATAGATTAAACGTTCGATGGCTCGTTGATCACGACGGATATGGTCTTGCTATCCCTAGCGTCCCATCCCTTTCCGAATATAGAATTCTCCCACCATTGCAGAACCGTAACCTTTAGCTGGTAGGTTCCAGGCTCTATGCCCTTTATCTTGAACTCAAGGCTCCAGCCAGACGTGAGCTTGAACGATATTTCTCCCCATCTTATCCTATTTCCCGCATCATCGTACAGCTCATACGAGATCTTAGCGTCGCTGGTATCCGCTGTGCTTAAAGCATTAAATGGATTAATGTACGAGAATAGAACCCTTCTCCAGTTAACCGTAATGTAGTCTACCTCATCTATAGTAACTTGATCGGTCCAGTAG
>CALBHZ010000262.1 GCA_937892815.1 uncultured archaeon
GCTAAGTACAAAGCTACCCACATCTTGGGAAACCCAACCATATACAGGAGGCTATTGAGGGTTGAGGATGCCGAGAAGAGGTACGACGTATCCTCCTTGAAGATGGCTTTTAGCTCTGGAGAAACGGTTGAGCCCGAGCTATTTAACGAGTGGAAGAGGAGGATAGGTACCGAGCTGTACGATTGTCTAGGACAGACGGAGAGCCACGTATTCGTCTGCACCAGGCCCGGAGTGGTTAAGCCGGGCTCCCTAGGAAAGCCCTTGCCCGGGTGTCCGGTAGCCGTAATTAGGGAAGATGGGAGCCTATGCGATATAGATGAGATAGGTTACCTAGCTTTAGATAAGAGCTGGGAAGGGCTTACTCCCGGATACATAAAGCTTGAAGAGGAATGGGCGACTAGGTTTAAAGGGAGGTGGTACCTAACCCTAGACTTCGCTAGAATCGATAAAGACGGCTTCTTCTGGTACGTATCTAGAACCGACGATTTGATAAAGAGCAGGGGATACTTAATAGGCCCTAAGGAGGTAGAGGACGTTATAAACGAACATGAAGCCGTTCTAGAATCGGCCGTAGTTGGAGTTAGAGATCCGGAGCTAAGGGAAAGGGTGAAGGCCTTCATAGTGTTAAAGGAGGGATGTAAGCCATCTGAAGAGCTAGCTAGGGAAATTAGGTAGTTCGTAAGGAAGAGGATAGCCCCCTACAAAGCTCCTAAGGAGATAGAGTTCGTAGAAGCGTTACCTAAAACGGTAACGGGAAAGATAATGAGGAAGGTATTGAAGAAGCAGGAAGAGGAGAGAAAAGAAGAGGAAAAGAAGAAAGCCCAAGTCTACATCTTCTGAAATAGCCTTTCCAATTTTTTTATATTTTAGAATCTTGAAGGGTAAGACTTATTAATTCTATAATTTTAGATAGATACATGCCAGATCGGGAAAAGGTAACTAGGAAGGGAAAGGTATTATGGGTTGAAAGAGACGTAAAGGCGACTAAGAAGGTCGAGGGAGAGGAGCTGGTAGAGATCTTATCTATATACGATCCCAAATTCCCTCAAAACCTAAATGAAGTTAGAGGAGGGCCGGTAACCATCGTTGAAGGAGACGGGTTTAAGATAGACCTATCTAAGAGAGAGGAAAAACCCATGGGCTTTTGGCATAGGAACTTAGATCAGGACGAGCTAATATTCGTTGTAAGGGGAAGAGCTAGATGGTATACTGAGCTGGGGACGTTCGAATTAAAAGCAGGAGATATCTTAATTATACCGAAGGGAGTGGCTCATAGAGTAGAGCCTTTAGAGAAAGGCACCTACGTAGCTCTAGAGATAAAGTCTTCGTACATCAAGAAGGCATAGCTCTCATTTTATCCTCTTTTCTTTCTTGAATATATACAAGCTTAAGAGTAAGACGAAAAAGGAGATACCGCTCGATAATACGAGGAGGAGGTTGAAGCCGTATATCTGAATTATGTGACCAGCAATGAACGTACTTAAAGCCATAAACGAGAAGCTTACGAAGAACCATATTCCGTAAGTTATAGCTAAAATCTCCTTACCGAACTTCTTTGCGAGGTATAAATTGCAAGCAGGCTGCTGTCCGTAAAACGATAAGCCGAAGAGGAAAACGAAGGTCATAATTACAATTAGGGAGTATGCAATTTGAAGAGATAGCAATGATAAAAGACCTGCCGTTGCCGTTATAACGAAAACGAACTCAGGACCTCTTCTATCTCCAATCCTTCCTCCTAGATATTGTCCTAGAGCCCCTCCGGCTAAGAGAATTGAGGAGCTTATTCCGGCCACGATTATCTCGAACATCTTTACGCTCTTGAGATAAGAAGGCAAATATAGCTCTATTCCCCTAAAGTATAAACCAAATGAAACAGCGAATAGCAGGACGAGAAGGAAGGCTTTATTCGAGATAATTTCTAAATATAGGGGAATAACGGGCTTTTTGTAGTACGGAGGGTTTCTTGGAAGGCTTAAAACGGCGAAAGAAGCTAGAATTAAGACGCTTCCGAAGAAGACAATCGAACAAAACGCCATCCAAAGGTTAGAGCTATAAGTAAAGCTACAGCTGGGTAAGCTATTTGTCCGATATTCGCTCCAACGCCGTGAAGACCCATTGCTTCTCCCGCCCTCTTCTCAAATCTTCCATATATGTAAGAGTATGAAAGGGGATGGTAAAAACTTCCGAAGAAACCTAAAGAGGCGAGAAATAAAAATAGACCTAAGGGACTGTGGATAAATACCAAGAGGCAAGAGGCCCCCTGCAAGAATATGGAGATGAAAATTCCCTTCTTCTCCCCTAGCTTAGCGGCTAAATGACCGGCCATTAAAGCCCCTCCTCCGTACAGGAACATAGATAGGGCTACCGCCGACCCCACTTCATCGTACCTAAAGCCTTCAGCGATAATTAGGGGTATTATGGCGGGAAGGGACATGTGTAAACAGTGATTTAGAGAATGTAGGAAGCTTAAATATAGGATGACTAGTTTAGAGCTCGTTCCTTGACTCATTGATGGGAAATCCCTAGCGCTTCCGCTACCAGCTCAGCTATATCTACGACCCTTAGCTTGCCTTCTAGTCCAGCGCCTTTTACAGCATCTACGAACATCACGTAGTCTTTAGGACATGCGACTACTAGGAGCTCAGCACCCGTATTATAGGCTTCCTCTACCCTTATTACAGCCGGCCTTTTCCCCTTCCTCTCCTCCATCTTCCATATCATCCCTCCTCCGGCGCCACAGCAGAAGCTTAGCTCTCTGTTCCTCTTCATCTCCAATACCTCTACTCCCAGCTTCCTCAAAAGCTCTCTAGGAGCGTCGTACTGTCCGTTGTACCTTCCTAGGTAACAGGGATCGTGGTATGTAACTTTGTAATTCAACTTCTTAACGATTTTAGATGGATCGATTAACTTGTTTAAGATCTCCACGTAATGGTATACTGGGTAAGAAGCTCCATAAGACGGATAATCGTTCTTTAAGGCGTTATACGTGTGAGGATCGGTAGTAATTATTTTATCGAACTTTGCCCTTTCTAAAGTGGACTTATTCTTCTCTACCAATATTTCAAAGAGGCCTTCTTCTCCTATCCTTCTAACGTCGTTCCCCGCATTTTGTTCAGCTTCGTAAAGTATTCCGAAATCTAGTCCTAAGGCCTTGAATACCTTCGCTGTAATCCTCGTTATGTCTTGAAGAGCTGGGTGATAAGAAGCATAATCTCCAACGTACCATAGATATTCTACCTTTTCCTTCCTAGCGTCCTTTATCTTGAAATCTAGCTTTTTCGTCCAGAACGGCCTTTCTCTAGGCGGTCTACCAAAGGAGTTTCCGTATCTGTAAAAGTTAGTCAAGGCTTCTTGAATTCCCGGATCTATTTCCCCTACTTCGAGGAGCTTTCTCCTCATCTGAATTATTAAGTTGTAGTGTTCTATGTATACGGGACATCTAATTGTGCACGCTAGACAAAGGTAACAATCCCACAAGTTTTCAGATGGAACGTACTCAAACACGCTTTTAACGTCCTTATTTCCGGATAAGTACTTCTTTCCCTCGGTAAATGCGTACTTCCTGAATTGTTTGAATATCAGCTCTCTAGGCGATAGAACTGAGTACGAGTTAAACGCAGGACAGGCTCTATCACATCTACCGCAGAAAGCGCATACGAAGGCGTTGAATATATCCCTCCACCTGAATTCATTAAGCTTTTCAGCTCCATAAGATTCCTCTTCCTCACCTAATTCTACTCTTTCAAGATAACCGTTTCCCCTGAGCTCCGTAAAGAGAACGGAGAAGGGAGATAGTAGCATGTGTAAATGCTTAGAATACACGATGAAAATCATAAAGCAGAATAGAGACACCGTATGGATCCACCATGCTACGTGGTAAACGAGCTCAGCGATACTAATTGGTATTAAATTCGCTATAGCTCCGCTAACTAAAGGAGTAGGGTAAATAGGGTTAAGAGCTATTTTAGCTGCATTGAACACGTAATTCAACGATACGACCGTAACTATCAAAGCCAACGTTAGCCAAGCATCCCACTTATTTTCGAGGCTCGGAGGCCTTATTACGACCCTACGATACAGCGCTAAAATTACGCCTATAAGCACTACAATTCCCGCTAAGTCTAAGATGAAGAGGTAATAAGGAGAGTCTATTATGAGTATTGAATATTCTGGAAGTATCCCCCTTAAAAACGGATCGTTTAGATAGGAGAGGAGGTAAAAGATGAAGCCCCAAAATATAAGCACGTGAGCAATTCCTCCTACGGGCTCTCTAATATGCCTGCTCTGCAGCAGTACATGATGTAGAAATACCTTAATCCTCTCTAAGGGCCTATCGAATCTATCCGAAAACCTTCCCTTCCCTATCCTTACTATCGAATAGACGAGGTACACCCTCCTTATGAAAATAAAAAGGGTAATAGCTAAGAGCGCTAGGTATGCTACTCTCCCTATTATAGGCTCTGTAGGAAATATGATCTCGTTCATTTAGCTTTAGGCGTACTCTTTTCCTAATATAGACCTAGCTATTATTAACCTCTGGATCTCGGAAGTGCCTTCTACGATGGTCAATACCCTTACGTCTCGGTAGAGCTTTTCAGCGGGGAACTCCGTAGTATATCCATATCCTCCCATTATTTGAATTGCATAGGCCGTACACTTAGCAGCTATTTCAGTAGCGAACAGCTTAGCCATCGATGCCTTCTTAATTACCTCCTTCCTCGCCTCTTCCTTACCTAAGAGGAAGGCCGCGCTTAAGGTAAGCAATCTAGCGGCCTCGATCCACGTAGCCATATCGGTTAAGTACCTCTGTACATGCTGGAACTTAGCTATCGGTTGACCGAAGGCGGTCCTCTGTTTAGCGTAAGATATGGACTCATCTAAAGCCCTCTGAGCGATTCCCAACGCTACCGCCGCTATCTGAACCCTTCCTTCATTTAATTGTCCTAAAGCTATCCTTAATCCTTCTCCCTCCTTTCCAACTAAGTTCTCCTTAGGAACTCTAACATCCTTGAATACTATAGGTGCTATCGATACCCCTCTCAAGCCCAACATTTTAATGGGCTTTCCGATCTCTAAGCCCTTAGTGTTCCTGTCTACTAGGATAGCGCTTATACCTCTCGGACCCTTTTCAGGAGCGGTTTTTGCGAACACTAAGTACACATCGGCAACAGCAGACTGCGTATTGAAGATCTTTTCTCCGTTAAGCACATACTCATCACCTTCTAACCTAGCGGTGGTCTTCATCGCCGCTACATCTGAACCTCCGACCGGCTCCGTAAGAGCGAAACATGGTATCTTCTCGGCTTTCACTATTGGAGGTATGTACTTCTTCTTGAGCTCCTCAGATCCGTACTCCAATATTATCCTAGATGTGAGTAGGAACGGATCTAAGAGGAAGGCAGTTAGAGGACAGGCATACGCTATCTCTTCTGTTACTATCGGGATATTAAAGAGATCCCATCCACTTCCTCCATACTCCTCAGGGATAGTTAAGCCAAGTATCCCTAGTTCAGCTAACTTCTTGATATTTTCCTTAGGATATTCGTCGTTTTCATCCCACTGCTTTGCCTTGGGCATGAACTCGTTCCTCGCAAGCTCTCTAATCTCCTTCCTTAGAGTCTCTGATTCAGGAGGAATTGAAAAGCTCATATTG
>CALBHZ010000263.1 GCA_937892815.1 uncultured archaeon
GCCATATAATTTCCGAGTTCGGATTAACGGAGTTCGAGCTTAAGGACTTAAAGAAAATTTTGGGGAAGGAGGTATCGACTAAAACGCCGTTACCTCTTATTATCCACAGAATGTGTAAAGCTGGTTTACTTGAAAGGATATCGAGAGGGAGGTATAGAGCTATTCATCCAGTCGTCCTCGCCTTAAGTTGGGCGGGATTTAAAGGGTTAAGCGAGGTGAAAGAGAGGGATTACGTACCTTTAATAAGCCTAGTTATTTCGAGGTTAATAGAATGTTTAGGAGATAGGTTGAAGGCGGTCGTGCTTTACGGCTCTATCGCGCGTGGCGAGGCTTTGCCCGAGAGCGATATAGACTTATTCGTAGTAGCTGAAGGCTTGCCGCGATCTTACTCCGAAAGGGTTAAGTGGTTGAGGAATAACGTATTGCGAGGAACTGAAGAGCTGAGAGTTAAGCTGTGGAGGGAGAAGGGCCTATATCCCTTGATCGATATAATAGCCTTAACTCCTGAGGAGGCGAGGGTGAGCCATCCGATCTACCTAGATATGGTAGAGGATGCCATCATCCTGTTCGATCGAGGTATCGTAGAAAATAAGCTGGAGGAGCTCAGGGATAAGTTGAGAGACCTAGGAGCTAGAAGAGTAGAGGCGCCTAGCGGAGGCCGATACTGGGAGCTTAAGCCCGATATAAAGCCGGGAGAGGTGGTGGAGATCTGAAGACGAGCGAAATGGCCATAGACTTCATGAAGAGAGCTAGTTCTAGATATCTAGATGCGAACTCGGCTTTAAAGAGAGGAGATTATCCAGATGTAGTGAGGTATAGCCAAGAGTGCGTTGAGTTAAGCCTTAAAGCGTGCCTTAGGGCCGTAAGAATGGAATATCCCAAGGTGCATGACGTAGGAGATGTTCTCATCGTTAACGAGGATAAGTTTCCACGATGGCTAAGGGAAAAGGTAGATGAGTTCGCTGAAATCTCAGCAGATCTCGCTATGAAGAGATATCCCCCGCTATGTACGGCATAGAGGTTGCGGGAAGGACATCAAGCGAGCTATTTAGCTTTGAAGATGCTATGGATGCGTTGAGGAAGGCAGAGCTCGTGTACAGTTATGTACGTAGGTTGCTTAAAGAGCTATTTGAAGTAGAGCTTTAAAATGAAAATCGTTAAGAAGTTTCCCGAAGGGTAGCTAACGGCCTAATGTGATGCTTTCCATGAACCTGGGGGCTTGCGCGGACTTATAAAGACCTATAAGCTGAACCGTTCGGCTCTCACTCGATCGTAAGGGTAACGTAGGCCTTTAACCCGATACCTAATGCTTAATTATCTTCAAGTCGGGCTTTCGTGCTCCCTTCCAGCAACCACCTCCAGAGAGGTACGAACCTTAC
>CALBHZ010000264.1 GCA_937892815.1 uncultured archaeon
ACAAGAGGGATCTTCAGCCATAATATCCTTATAGTAGACGTACGCCTTCGCTCTACATCCTCCGCAAATATCCCTATACGTACAGCTACCGCATCTGCCCTTTAACTCATCCCTACATCCAAGTTCGGAAAGGACGTTCGCTACTTCCCTTAAACTCATATTTCTGAAGTTTCCCACTTTAAACTCCTGTATGAAATTGCAGGGGAGAAAGTCTCCACTCGCGTTTATGGCGATGAGCCCTCTCCCAACGGGACAAACGCCCCTCGTCTTTAAACGCTTTATGACTTTGTCTATATTACACCCGACTTCCTCTAACTTCTTAACTATATAAGGAGCTAGAGACGGATGTGCTCCAATATCAAACTCCATATCCTCATTACTTAAGGCCTCTTCCAACATATAGCTTGCAAGCCTCCTCCATTCAACCTTCTCTACTCTTTCACGATATTCATGCGAGGCTCTTCCTACGTTAATTAGGTCACATAAATACACGATCTTCGAACCTAATTGCTTGGATATTCCTATAACGTAACGAGCGTATTTTAGGGTTTCCTTGGTAATCAACGTCTTAATACAAACCTCTATTCCCTCTTTTTTAGCCATCTCTACGGCCTTTATAACCTTGCTGAATGTGCCTCTAACTCCTACGTACATATCGTGAAACTCTTCTGGGCCGTAAATAGGTACGGCTAAATAACTAATGCGGTACTTTGCTATCTCCTTAATAACCTCTCTGCTTAACATGTGTCCTCCCGTACTTAACACTACCTTAACGTCATAATCCTTAATAACGGACAGTATATCGAAGAGATCCTTTCTTAAAAAAGGCTCACCTCCGGTTAGAAACAGTAAAGGGACGCCAAGCTCACCTATTTCATTAGCTAATTTAATAGCCTCTACTTTACTCAATTCGTTAAAGGATCTTTCTAGCCCCGCGTCAACGTAACAATGTCTACATTTAAGATCGCACTCGTTCGTGATGTTCCAGATAACTACACCAACTCCTCTCTTCTTAAAGGTTTCAGCTATTTTTCCTTCATCCTCAGATATCGGTCCCCCTCCTAGTAAAGATCGAATGTGAACCATAACAAATCAACCAATTAACCTCATTATCCTATTAATTAAATACTTTGAGGCTATGAAAGAGCCTATTGTCGTTTGTACCGCAGCGTTTAAGATGAGAATAAAGACGATAGATGCTCCCCAAAAAGGTATGGCCTTGATTATGAAGACGATTACGAAAAGCTGGGTAAGACCTGTACACACACTCCCAATAGTCATTCCAAGAGCTACTAAAAGGTGTCTTTTCAAGCTATCTAAGTTAGAACCATATATCTTAAATAACTTAAATAGGATATCTACCACGGCACCTCTTACAATCCACGGAATTAACATTAAGAAGCCTATATGCGAGGTGAAGCTATATAATAATCCCGCAAGCGATGTGATCATGATTGCTCCTCCAAATGAGTTAATTAATAGAACTCCTATCGTCAATATTACAGCGAAAATGACTTGGATTATTGTGGGAAGGGACTTATGCAGTTGAGATATTAAGAAGAGAAGAACGGAAAATATGGCGATCAAAGATAGCTTAAACGTTTTCCCCCTTTTAAGTCCCATGTATACACCACTTGCTTATCCGCCTTTTAAATTTATCGAATTGATAATATTTTTGGTATATAGTTGTCGATTAGACAAAAGAGAGAAAATATTATATTTATTCTCCGATATCATAATTCTTCATATGGAAGAAAGGTTGGATGATCTCGATATTTCCATTCTAAGGGTACTGCAAGAAGACGCTAGAATTCCCTTTTCAAAATTAGCTAAAATGTTAAGGGTTCCGGAATCTACGGTAAAGTTTAGAGTAAAGAGGCTATTAGAAAGAGGGATTATAACGAAATTCGCTGCCTTACTTAATCCCGTAAAGCTCGGATACAATGTAACCCTAGTTATCTTCATTAACTGCGAACCGAGAAAAGTCAACGAAGTTTTCAAT